>JAADFM010000001.1 GCA_013152845.1 Methanobacteriota archaeon
TCCCGGCCCTGGTGATGGTCTTGAGGTACTCCAGTTTGAAAAAGTAGACGATGAAGCTCTGGAGCCCGTAGTACTTGGGCTTCTCCTCGAATAGGAAGACCATGTAGGCCACAAAGAATAGGAAGAGGAAGAAACCCTCGCCACTGGTTATAACACCGTCCACTAGGAAGGCATAGGCTAACAGGGAGGCGGACATCATGATGTAGCCGTCCCGTTTGAGTATGCGCTCGCTGGTCTTGAAATGGAGGACGACGGCGGAGAGGCCGAGGATGAGGCCGATGTTGGCGATGTTTGAGCCCACCACGTTGCCTACCGCAATGCCGGGGTTTCCCCTGTATGAGGCCAGAACCGAGGCGGCAAGCTCCGGAAGGGAGGTCCCAACCGAGACGATAGTCAGCCCGATAATCAGTTCTGAGACCTTCAGTTTCTCTGCTATCCTAACCGCACTCTCCACGAAGACGTCCGCACCCTTGATGAGGAGGGCCAGCCCGAATATCAGCTCGATGAGGGAATGGAGCATGGTAGTTGTTTGTTGTAAAAGTATTAATATCCTTTAGATGAAAACTAATCGGGATGTACCTGGACAAGAGCGAGGAAAGGACCCTGGAGGGCGAGGACGGCGCGGTCCTCCAGAAGGCCATGGAGCTCCTTGTGGCCCTGGGGGAGATGAAGGGGGCTGAGAGGTTCGTCGAGGTAAAGAGCGTCCAGGTCTCCGGGGTCTCCTATAAGACCATCGGGGAGGCGGGGCTTGAGTTCCTGGAGGACTGGGCTGGGGGCGGGGTTGAATCCCGGGTCCTGGCCACCCTGAACCCCATGGGGGTGGACCTCGAGACCTGGGAGGAGTTCGGGTTTCCACCCGAGTTCGTGGAGAGGCAGAGGAGGATAATCGCCGCCTATGAGGAGATGGGCATCGTCCCCTCCTGCACATGCACCCCCTACCTGGCCGGGAACCTCCCGCGCTTTGGCGAGGACATCGCATGGGCCGAGTCCTCCAGCGTGGTCTTCGCCAACTCCGTCCTGGGAGCCAGGACCAACCGCGAGAGCGGCCCCTCGGCCCTGGCATCGGCCCTCCTGGGCAGGACGCCCCTGAGCGGGCTGCACCTGGAGGAGGAGCGCAGGCCCAGTTTCACCGTGAGGGTGGCCGCCGGGATGGAGGATAGCGCAGACTACGCCGCCCTGGGGTTCTACCTGGGCCAGAATCTTGACGGCATACCCTACATCAGAGGCGTCAGGGGGCCCACCATGGAAGGGCTGAAGGCCCTGGGGGCGGCCCTGGGCACGGGGCCCATATCCATGTTCCACATGGAAGGCGCCACACCCGAGGCGTCCGTGTACGGGGAGGCCGGGGAGGTCGTGGAATTCGGCCGGGACGAGAGGCGGGAGGTCATGGAGGCCCTAAACACCGCGGAGGAGACCGACATCCTCTGCATAGGCTGTCCCCACTGCAGCATGCGGGAGGTCCTGGAGGTCATAAGGGCCGACCCGGAAAAGGAGACCTGGGTCTATACCACAAGGCAGACCAGGGCCATGCTGGAGGGCAGGATAAAGAACCGCAACATCCGCCTGATAAGCGATACCTGCATGGTGGTCTCCCCCCTGGAGGAGGTGGGGGTCGAGTCCCTGGGCACCAATCTACTCCCAGAACCTCTCGGGCATAGAGACCCGGTTCGATACCCTGGAGGGCCTGTTGAGATGAGGATTAGAGGAAGGGTCATATCAAAGGGAGGCGGGAAGGCCAAAGGCAGGGCCGTGGTATCGAGGGAGCCCATAACCTTCCTGGGCGGGCTGGACCCGGAGACCGGGGAGATAACCGAGAGGGGCCACCCCCTCCTGTCAGGGGTGCGGTCCTCGTCCTCCCCAGGGGCAAGGGCTCCACCGTGGGGACCTATGTCCTCTACCAGATGAAGAAGAACGGGACCGCCCCTGCCGCCATCATCGCCCGGGAGGCAGACGAGATGGTGGCCACCGGGGCCATCCTGGCCGGCATCCCCATGATGGATTCCCTGGAGAGGGACCCCCTGGAGATACCCCCGGGCAGCCCTGTCGCCATGGACACCCGGGAAGGTAGCGTGGAGGTCGGGGATTGAAGGCCGCAGTAGAGATAACCCCCGAGACCCTGGAGCGGCTGCGGGATGCCGTATCCCGGGGTTTCTCCATCCACGGCACCCTGGCGGGTCGGACCTCTGTCAGGTTCATGGTCTGGCCCAGGTATGACGTTGAGAAGTCCTTCTTCCACGTCGTCCAGGCCCTGGAGCCGACGCCCTACGTGCCCATGCTCAAGGAGGGGGACCAGGGCCTGACCGTGACCATCGGCGTGAAGAAGGGGAAAAGGCGCCCCCTCAGGCCCATCCACCACCTCGCCCTGCTGGTCCTGACAGCCGTGACCATGACCTGGGCCGGCCTGAAGTGGTGGTCCGACGGTGACCTCGCCGGGGCGGTCCTCTTCGCCTTCTCCCTCATGTGCATCCTGGGCCTCCACGAGCTGGGTCACGCCCTCACGGCCCGCCGCCGGGGGATTGACGCCACCATCCCATTCTTCATCCCTGCCCCGCCCCAGTTCCCATTCGGGACCTTCGGGGCCGTCATCTTCATGAACTCACCTGTACCGGACCGGAAGGCCCTCATCCACGTGGGAATCGCCGGGCCCCTGGCCGGGTTCATCCTGAGCCTGCCGGTGATCGCCATCGGCCTGAAACTCTCCGCCGTCTCCACCCTGGACGGTGTCGAGGCCGGCGAGCCCATCTTCCTCATGCCCATGGTGTTCCAGTTCCTGGCCGCACACATCCTCCCCCGGAGCACGTCATCAAACCCCACCCCATCGCCATGGCGGGCTGGGCAGGGCTCTTTGTGACCTCGTTGAACCTCCTGCCCATGGGCCAGCTGGACGGCGGGCATGTGGTCCGCGGGGTCTTCCCCAACCACTACCGGAAGATATACCGGCTCACCGCCGCCGGCCTCGTCGTCCTGGGGTTCATCTGGCCGGGGTGGTTGATGTGGGTCCTCCTCATATACGTGATGACCAGGTTCCGGCATCCCGGCCCCCTCAACGACGTGACCCCCCTGGA
>JAADFM010000002.1 GCA_013152845.1 Methanobacteriota archaeon
CACATCGAACCTCTTGGTTTTAATAATTTCTGGTATCCTGCCATGGGTGGCCAGGATGTCCTCCACGATTATCAGGACCCCCTGGAGTCCCTCTATCCCGCGGGCAAACCGGATTCCTGCCTTCACACCCTCCTCGTCCCTGGTCTCCACCTGGTTGGCGATGGCCGTGGCCGCGGCATCCGCCAGGGGTGTCGACTTGGATATCACCGTCACCGCGTCGGCGTTTCCCAGGCTCACGGAATGGCCCACCGTCCCCGAAGAGGTGCAGACCCCCAGGGGGAGGTCATCCGGCCGGACCCTTAGGGCGAGGGTGTTCGAGAGGGGAGACCTCCCGGCGAAGAGCCCGACCCGGAATTCCATCTCCCCGATGATGCAGATGTCCCCCCCGTTTTCTGTGACCACGTTCGCAGCCCCGGCCCGGACCCCGGCCTCGGCGGCCAGCTGGGCGATGGTGCCTGCCACAGCAGCCATGGGCCCGGTGCCCGCCCGCCTGGCAGCCTCGGCCATCATCTTCACGACCCTGGGGGCATCCGGCCTTACGTCCATGGGGACCATGGAGGTGAGGAAGAAAGGCTCCCCGCGGATGTAGGACTCCAGTTCCCGGCGGTGCCTCAAGACGGAATCGAACATGGCCTGGAGGGCGGACCTCCTGTCCGCCTTGACGTAGAGGTTGGTCTCCTTGATGAGGATGCGGTCTGAGAAGAGTTCCATGTTATCCCCTTGTCTTCATCGCTTTTTTATCTTCCCATGGGACAACCTTTTTAACCTTCCCGTCCCATGTTAGAGCATGAAGGTCCAACTCCTCAAACATACCGGGGGGGGCCTCGAACTGGTGGCCCATTCCGCCAGGGTCAGCGGGGTCCCCGAGGGGCTTTCCCCAGAGGAGGTCGTCCGGATGATTGTGGACAACGACTACACCTCGGCCCTGGAGCACATCGTATTCACCTTCGATTTGCAGGACATAAGCATCGCCCTTTCGAGGGAGCTCCTGGAGCACCGGATTGCCTCCCATACCGCCCGGAGCACGGTACGTGGAAGAGGCGGATTTCGAATATTTCGTCCCGAAGGAGCTGGAGAAAAACGAGGAGGCCAAACGGGAGTACACCGCCCTGATGAAGGAGATTTCCGGGGTTTACAGGAAACTCAGGCAGATGGGGGTCACCAGGGAGTCCACCCGGTATGTGCTACCCCTGGCAACCTACACCAACTACATCTGGACCGTCAACGCCCGCAGTCTCATAAACTTCCTGGGCCTGCGCCTGTGCACCCGGGCCTCACCGGAGTTCAGGGAGCTGGCCAGGATGGTCCACAGGGAGGTCGTCAAGCTCTATCCCGAGATATTCAGGGACCTGGGATGCAGGGGTAAGAACTGGGCAGTCTGCCCTGAAAACCGGGTCAGGGACTCCCCACAGGGCAGGGGATGCCCTTACAAGAAGAAAGGAAGCAGGAACTTCATCCCCACAAAGGACGACGTCAGGGCAAAAAAGGACTGGTAGCGACCAGCCGGTAAGAAAGTTATGATATGGGGGGAGGGGAACCCATGAGATACAAGAGAAAAATAGCTTTGCATCCCATGAGTTCATATCATAAAACTTAATTTACGTCTGTAAACATTTCTGAAACCAGATGGTTGAAACTTATTCAAATTCAGTTTAATCGGTCCCGGAAGCCCTTACTGCGTCCACGGTCCTTCTGAGGAGGAGGCGGGCGACCTCCTGGGAGGGCCAGCTCCCCAGACCGCAGTCGGGTCCTGCAAAGGCCACCCGGTCGCCGAAGGCCTCCCGGGCCTCCCTGTATCTCTCGCTGATGCGGCGGACGCTGTCCACCAGTTCCTCATCCCGGGGTGTGTGGCCCTTCTCCATCCATTCCCCGAGGATGGTATCGATGTTGGTGCGGGTAATCCCGGCCCGGATGAACTTGTCGTGGGACTCCAGGGTCTCCCTGGAAATCATCTTGATGTTCTGGGGGGATGCGGCGAACTCCCCGGTGAGGCAGTCGATGTTTCTGCACTCCAGGGGGATATCGGCGGCCTTGAGGGTGTGGAGGTGTATCTGGACCCTGGGCTCTATGCCCTCCAGGGCGGCGTCCAGGGCCGAGACTAGGCCATCGGTTTCGATGTTGAGGAGGTCCACGAACCCCAGGCTGGGCTCGTCGATGGCCACCACCTCTGTCTTCAGGTGGGGCAGGTCCAGGACGGAATTCCTGAGAAAGGAATTGACGCTCCTTGCGAGATTGTGGAGGATCTCCTCATAGACGGTGTACCCGAACCCGCATTTCAGGTAGAGTTCGATGGGACCGGTAACGCAGACCTTCAGCCGCAGGGGCTCGCCCCCGGCCTCGTACGCCTTCCTGGCCTCCCTCTCGGCCACATGGACCTCCGGGACCTGGGCGAATTTCTCCTCGATGAGGAAGGGCTCGCCCTGGTGCCTCTGGATGGGCTCAAGGAACTGCCTGTGCATGTCGAAGTGCTGGGGGTAATTGACCACGTCCAGGCCCGAGTCCAGCTTCATCCTGAGGGAGGCGGCCGGGTCGTAAAAGGCGGTCTTCAGCTCCGGGGCGCCTTCCAGGTCTCTGCCCTGTGCCACCGCCTCCTGGGCTGCGGGGTAGGTCTGAGCGAAGCGCTTCTTGGTGATGCCTTCGGGCAGGGGGAAGCTCCCCACGTCGTCGAGGACTGGTCTCATGGTTATACCTCGCCCGGTAAGGCTAAAAACCTTGTGGTTGTGGCATTCCTTTAAATACCTCAACCTCAAGATAGTGTATATGCTGGTCCGTGCCCACCTCCTCGTCTCTGGCATGGTCCAGGGAGTGATGTTCAGGGAGAGCATTAGAAAAGAGGCCGAGCTGCGGGGCCTAACCGGTTGGGTCCGCAACCTCGACAACAGCCAGGTGGAGGCGGTCATCGAGGGGGAAAAGGACCTGGTCAACCGGGTGGTCATGTGGTGCTACTCGGGCCCCAGCTATGCCAAGGTCCGTAAGGTCAGTCTCGAGTGGGAGGATTACACCGGGGAGTTCGAGTCCTTCTCTATCCTTGACTAGGGCCGGAGATGCCGGTTATCCCCTCCTTCCTGAAGTCGAAGACCCGCCTAGCCTCTCCTCCGCGGGCTATTCTGAGCACACGACTGGCGTCAACCTCCCCCACGTCGGCGGCATCTATCCCCGCCCTTTCAAACTCCCGGAGAAGCTCCGGGACATTCTCCTCCCTGGCGGTCATGACGAACCCGAAGCCGGGATAGACCTTCACCCAGTCGGCGAGGTCCATCTCCGGTCTCGGCAGGAGCCCGAGGTCCACCGTCCCGCCCACCCCGCTGG
>JAADFM010000003.1 GCA_013152845.1 Methanobacteriota archaeon
AGCTTCGGCAGGGAGAGGGTCAGCACGCCGTTTTTCAGCTTGGCCTCGACACCATCGGTCCTGATTTCCTCCGGGAACTCCAGGCTCCGGTAGAAACCGGTGCTGCTCCTCTCCCTCCTCAGCCAGGTCCTGCCCTTGTCTTCCTTCTCCTCCTCGTGCCGTGCCGATATCTCAACGCCGTTTGAGGTGACCTGGATGTCGATGTCCTCCTTGGAGATGCCCGGCATCTCCACCTTCATCTCGTACCTGTCCCCCATATCAACCACGTCCATGGGTGGGGTCCTGACATCCCCGAACTCCACCGGAGAAGCGGACCGCCCGAAGGGCCAGAAGAGGTCGTCGAAACTGCTCCTGAACTGCTCGAACATGCGGTCCAGGTCCATCCACAGCTCGAAGGGTCGTCGGGTGGTTATCTCACCCCTCCTCTCAGAGGTCCTGACAGCGGGTTTGTCCTTCCTGCCAAACACCACTTCAACCACCTCCGTACCCATTTACTAACACGTTAGGTTACTATAATATAGGCGCAAGGATAACGTGGTGAAAGAATTTTAATCATCCGTCGTTGAGGCACTTGGCGCACAGACCCCTCCCGGGGTCCCCGCACCCCGGGCAGAAAGGCTTCCCGCAGTCGTCACATGTGCAGAAGGACTCAATGTCCTGCCTGCATATGAGGCACACCACCACCTTCCATCACCATCCTTGCGTTTATCACCCTGACTGCCACCACCGAATTGGTGAGGACCCCCAGGACCAGGAGGGTGAGGAAAATCTGGTTCAGCATCCCGCCCAGCATTATCATGAACAGGCGCACGTCCCGGCCCATGAACCCGCTCAAAAGCCCGGTGAACCTCGTCCCGGCAAGGGTCTCCATCCTTGAGACGCTGTAGCTTATGGAATAGGTCCCCAGCAGGGCCAGCCCGCCCACGTGCCAGAGGGCCTCGGGTGCTGCCGCTATCATCCCCAGGACGATGGCCACGTCGGCGTACCTGTCCAGGAGGGAGTCCAGGTAGGCCCCGAACCTGGACCTGGCGTTCCTCATCCTGGCCACCTCGCCGTCGCACCCGTCCACGATGGAGGTGACCTGGGCCGTGACCCCGCCCCAGAAGGGCATCCCCTGGAAAAAGAACGCCGCTGACAGGAGGCCCAGGAGGAAGCTGAACACGGTAATCTGGTTCGGGGTCACCGGTGTCCTGACCAGTAGGCGGGACAGGGGGATGGACATCTTCCTGTTGATGTACCTTGAAACCAGGCCGTCGGAAGGCTTGACCAGGGCACCTATCACCGCCTCCTCGGCCTTCCGGAGCTCCTCCCTTGTATCGATGTCCATCCAGAAGAGGCCGGTGACATCACAGGCATAAAGCCTCCCCCTCCTTGCGAGGCGGTCCATGACCTGGGAGACCGAGAAGGGGCCCTCGAACCCCCTGGCCGCCTCCAGGACGTCCCCGGTGCAGAAGAAAATCCCGGTATCCAGGGCGCTGTAGTCCTCGAGCTCCTTGCCCAGCTCCAGGATTCTTGACCCGTCCATGCGGACCTTGGTGGCCTCGGCAGGGTCGTTGGGGGAGGGGCCGGTATCCACGCAGAGGGTGGTGACCTCCGGGGCGGAGGCCAAGAGCTTCGAGAGGATGCGCCTGTCGAAGACGTGGTCGGCCATGAGGAGGATGAACGGGTCCCCGCCCACGGCCTCTGCACCGAGCATGAGGGAGCGCCCGCCACCCAGCTCGGGATGGGAGTTGCGGACCGTCCTGGCCCTGCCCCTGACATGCTCCTTCACCCTCTCGTCGCTGTAGACCACGACGATGTCGGAGATGCCCTCCTTCTCCAGACTGTCCAGGGCGTAGTCTATCAGGGGTCTCCCGAAGAACCTCGCCAGGGGCTTTGGCAAGCGGCCGTTGAACCTCTCGCCCCTGCCGGCGGCCAGGACGACGGCCCGGATGGCGTTCACCTCCTCCTACTCCAGCTCCGGGACCTCTATCTCCGGGGCCAGCTTCGGGACTGCGGTGCACTCCTGGATGAACTCCTCCACCATCTTGCGCGCCACGGTGTCCGGGTGCTGGACCGGCGGGTGCTTGAAGAAGTAGGAGGAAACACCCTCCAGGGGACCTGCGATGCCGTTGTCCATGGCCAGCTTCACGGCCCTGATGGCATCCACCGCCACCCCGGCGCTGTTTGGCGAATCCTCCACCGACAGGCGCACGTCGATGGTCAGGGGGATGTCCCCGAACTTGCGGCCCTCAAGGTGGATGAAGGCCTGTTTGTTGTCGTTCAGGAAGGGCACGTAGTCCGAGGGGCCAATCCTTGTGGGCACCTCGTAATCCATGATGGAGGTCACTGCCTCGGTCTTGGAAATCCGCTTGGATTTCAGCCTCGACTCCTGGAGCATGTTCTGGAAATCGGTGTTGCCCCCGATGTTGAGCTGGTATGTCTTCTCCAGGCGCACACCCCGGTCCTTGAGGAGCTGGGCCAGGGTCCTGTGGAGTATGGTGGCCCCCACCTGGCTCTTGATGTCGTCGCCGGCGATGGGGAGTCCCGCCCTTGTGAACCTGTCTGCCCAGCTCGAGTCCGAGGCGATGAACTCCGGGATGCAGTTCACGAACCCGCAGCCTGCCTCCAGGGCCGCCTGGGCATAGTAGCGGGTGGCCTCGGCACTGCCCACCGGGAGGTAGTTCACCAGGACGTCCGCCCGGGCCTCCTCCAGGGCAGAGGCCACGTCCACCGGCTCCTGGCCCTCGTCCACCGGGACCACGTCCCTGAGATACTTCCCGATTCCGTCCATCACCGGGCCCTTCTGCACCTCCACTCCCAGTTCAGGTACATCGGCGAACTTGGCGGTGCAGTTGGGCTCAGCGAAGATGGCCCTGCCCAGGTCCATGCCCACCTTGTCTGCATGGACGTCAAAGGCGGCCACGAACTCCAGGTCGCGGATGTGGTATCCGCCGAAGTTTACATGCATGAGTCCAGGGATGAAGTCGTTCTCGTCAGCGTCCTTGTAGTACTCGACCCCCTGGACGAGGGACGAGGCGCAGTTGCCCACGCCTGCTATGGCTACTCGTACGCTACTCAACGTTCTCACCTCCAATTTGCCGATTTACGGATTTGACGAAGGATTAGAATCCCTTCACTGTCCACCTGAGGTTCCTGCACTCCACCAGGTCCATCTCCCTCAGGTGCTCAAGGTGCCTCCTGACGGTGGACGAGGACTCCCTTATCCCCCTCGATATCCCCTCCAGGTCGTCCCCGTCCTCGGAGGTCATGATTTCCACCAGGATGCGCCCGTCTATCTTGTCCATATCCGCCTCTTTTACCAGCCTCTCCGCGGCCTCCCTGATGCGGGAAAGGGCACCTTCCAGGCGGTTGATGGCCTCCTCGTGGAGCCGGATCTCCCGCAGGATGTCGTCGGCGGTCTCCGAGAGGGCTGCCAGGCGCTCCATGGGGTCGGCCAGGGCCTCGGCACCCTTGATCCTGAGGTCGTGGATGCCTTCACCTTCGGGGATTTTCTGCTCATCCACCCTGACCCTGAAGTGGTTGCGGGTGATGTCCACCCTGACCTTCTTCCGGCCCCTGATTTCATAGTACTTCCTGGGCCTGCCCCGGCCTCCCGACTCCTCGGTCACCTCCAGGATATCGGCCCGCACCATCCAGTCCAGGTGCCGCGCCAGGGCCATCTTCTCCACCCCGGTCTCCCGCTTCAGCTCGGTGATGTACCGGGGCTCCTGGCTGACCAGCTTTATGATGTCCCGCCGGGTCTTGTTGCCCAGGATGTCCAGTACCATCTCGGTGTTCATTTTTCCACATTATGTTACTATATTCACATATGTAAATATATTGTAAGTCCTCTAGAGGACGTACTCTATCCCTTCCCTGGGACACCTGAGGAGCTTCCCCTTCTCCACCCACTCCAGCCGGGCCCCGCAGAGGCACTTGAACCTCGCGGTATCCCTGCCCGGCGGGGATGCCCGGGGGTCACTCACCGCCGCCACCCCCTGTGGGTGGAGGGGGTCTAGATTACTACCCCCTCGGCCGCCTTCTTCTTTTCCTTGGTGGGAATCTCCGTCACCAGGACCTCGGTGGTCAGGACCATGCCCGCTATGGAGGCCGCATTCTGGAGGGCCGACCTCACCACCTTGGTCGGGTCCACCACCCCGGCCTTCACCAGGTCCTCGAAGGTCCCGGTCTTGGCGTTGTAGCCGATGCCGTCGTCGGCCTCCTTGAGTTTCTCCACCACGATGGAGCCGTCCCAGCCGGCATTGGCCGCAATCTGGCGCACCGGCTCCTCCAGGGCCCGGGCGATGACCCGCACGCCCACCATCTGGTCCCCATCGAGTTCGAGGGAGTCCAGCTCCTTTATGGCCCTGACGAGGGTGGAGCCGCCGCCTGGGATGATGCCCTCCTCCACCGCTGCCCTGGTGGCGTTGAGGGCGTCGTCCATGCGCATCTTCTTCTCCTTCAGCTCGGTCTCGGTGGCGGCCCCCACCTTGATGACGGCCACGCCCCCGGAGAGCTTGGCGATGCGCTTCTCCAGGTCCTTCTTCTTGGCCTCCCTTTCCTCGAGTTTCAGCTTCGACTGCAGAAGGGACACCCTCTTCTTTATCTCCTCGGGGTCCCCGAGGCCCTCGATGATGGTGGTCTTGCCCTTCTCTATCCTCACCTTCTTGGCCCTGCCCAGGTCGGTGGGGTTGAGGTGCTCCAGGCTCAGGCCCTTCTCCTGGCTTATCACCCTGCCGCCGGTGAGGGCGGCGATGTCTTCCAGCATATCCTTCTGCTCGCTGCCGAAACCCGGGGCCTTTATGGCGCAGGCCTTGATGGTGCCCTTGAGGTTGTTCAGCACCAGGGTCGCCAGGGCATCCCCGTCCACGTCCTCGGCTATGATGAGGAGGGGCTTGCCCTCCCTGGCGCACGTCTCCATCACCGGGATGAGGTCCTTGACCGTGGATATCTTCTTGTCATGGAGGAGGATGAGGGGCTCCTCGAGGACCACCTCCATCTTCTCCGGGTCGGTGATGAAGTACGGGGACAGGTATCCCCGCTCGAACTGCATGCCCTCCACCACCTCCAGGGTGGTCTCCATGGCCTTGGCCTCCTCCACGGTTATAACACCGGTGGTCCCCACCTTCTCCATGGCGTCGGCGATGAGGTTGCCTATCTCCGGGTCGTTGTTGGCAGAGATGGTGGCCACCTGCGCAATCTGCTCCCGGTCCTTGAGCTCGATGGTCTGGGACCTGAGGTACTCCACCACCTTCCTGGTCGCCTCCTGGATGCCTGCCTTGATCTCCATGGGGCTGGCCCCGGCGGCGATGTTCTTGAGTCCTTCCTTGATGATTACCTGGGCCAGTAGGGTGGCTGTGGTGGTCCCGTCCCCTGCCACGTCCTGGGTCTGGGTGGCCACCTCCTTGACCAGCCTTGCCCCCATGTTCTCGAAGGGGTCGGCCAGGTCGATCTCCTTGGCGATGGTCACACCGTCGTTGGTGATGGTGGGGTTGGCGAAGCCCTTGTCCAGGACCACATTGCGCCCCCTGGGGCCCAGGGTGACCTTGACGGTATTGGCAAGCTTGTCCACCCCCGCCATGAGGGCATGCCTTGCCCTCTCATCAAAGACGAGTTGCTTGGCTGCCATCCTTCGACCTCCCTACTCTATCCTTGCCAGGACGTTCTTGAAGTCCAGCATCAGGTACTCCTCGCCGTCCATCTCGAACCTGTCGGCGCTGTAGCCCCCGTAGAGGATTCGGTCCCCCTCCTTAAGGGGCAGGTCCTTGCCTTCCTTGGTGGTGCCCACGGCCACGACAATCCCCTCCTTCCTCTTCTCCTGGGCGGAGGCGGGGATGTAGATGCCGCCTGCGGTCCTCTGCTCTTCCTCCTTGACGGTCCGAATCAGGACCCTCTCGCCAATAGGTACTACCTTCATCTAATCACCTCCGGTTGTTATGGGGGTGGGAGGCAGGGGGTTTCAGAGGTCGGAGTCGAAATCCTTGTCTCCGCCGTCCGGACCCGGACCGCCTTCCTTGTCCAGCTTCGAGGCCGCGATGACGTCGTCGATGCGCAGTATCATGATCGCGGCTTCCGAGGCCGAATTGACGGCCTGCTCCTTGACCCCCAGCGGCTCCATGACACCTTCCTTCAGCATGTCCTTGACCTTGTTCTCGGTCACGTCTATGCCGAAGTTTACGCCAGTCTTCTTGGCGTGCTGGGCCCTGAGGTCCACCAGGACGTCGATGGGGTCAAGGCCGGCGTTCTCGGCCAGGGCCCGCGGGATGGCCTCCATGGAGTCAGCGAAGGCCTCAATGGCCAGCTGCTCCCTGCCGCCCACGGACTTGGCGTATTCCCTGAGGCCCTTGGCCATCTCGACCTCGGGGGCGCCGCCGCCGGGGAGGACCTTCCTGTCCTTAAGGGCAGAGGAGACAACGCCCAGGGCGTCCTCTATGGACCTCTCGGCCTCTTCCACGATGTGCTCGCTACCGCCCCGCACCAGGATGCTCACGGCCCTGGGCTCCTTGCAGTCCCGGACGAAGACCATCTCGTCGTCGCCGATTTTGACCTCCTCCACGACCCCGGCATAGCCCAGGTCGTCCTCGCTCATGTCCTCGATGTTGGTCACTATCCTGGCTCCCGTTGCCCGGGACAGCTTCTCCATGTCGGACTTCTTGGCCCTGCGGACCGCAAAGATGCCTTCCTTGGCCAGGTAGTGCTGGGCCAGGTCGTCGATGCCTTTCTGGCAGATGAGGACGTTGGCCCCGGCGTCCTTTATCCGGTCCACCATGGCCTTCAGCATCTTCTCCTCCTCTTCGATGAAGGAGCGCAGCTGCTCGGGGTCGGTGATGCGGATTTCGGCGTCAATCTCGGTCTCTTTCACCTCCAGGGCCGAGTTGACCAGGGCAATCCTTGCCTTCTCCACCCTCCGCGGCATGGAGGCGTGGACCCTCTCCTTGTCCAGGACGATGCCCTGGATGAGCTCGGTATCCTCGATACCTCCCCCTTCCTTCTTCTCGATCTGGATGTTGTCGGGGTCAACGGTTATGGTGTCACCGTCCTCGTCCGCCACTGCCCTGACGGCCTTGACCACCACCTCTGCCAGGTGCTCCCTGGCCTTCTCCGCCCCCTTGCCTGTCATGGCGGTTATGGCGATTTTCTTCAGGGTCTTCTCGTCCTCTGGGGCGATGGGTGTGGCCATGTCCTCCAGGATCTCCTGGGCCTTCTCGGCCGCCATCCTGTAGCCCCGGGCAACCACCGTGGGATGGACGTCCTGGTCCAGCAGGCCTTCGGCCTTCTTTAGGAGCTCCCCTGCCATGACTACCGCCGATGTGGTGCCGTCCCCCACGGCCTCTTCCTGGGTCTTGGCCACCTCCACCATCATCTTGGCGGCGGGGTGCTCCACGTCCACCTCCTTGAGGATGGTCACCCCATCGTTTGTGACCACCACGTCCCCGAGGCTGTCGACCAGCATCTTGTCCATGCCCATGGGGCCGAGGGTGGTCTTCACCGCCTCGGCGATGACCCGGGCGGCCATGATGTTGGTCCTCTGGGCATCCCGCCCGAGGGTCCTTCCGGTTCCTTCCTTCAAGATGAGTATTGGCTGACCTGCCATCTGGGCTGCCATGTGATTCACCTCCTTACCTGTTTCTGTAGTCCTCTATGCCCATCCAGGCAAGAATAACACCTATGAATATCAACAGGGCGCCGAAGGATGCGGCAAACAGCACCAGGAAGGAGCGCCAGAATGGTACCAGCTTCCCGGCTTCCAGGAGGTCCCCGAGGAAGGGGACCCTGACCACATACCAGGCTACTCCAACAACCGTCAAAACTATCCCCAAAAGCACATTGACAAGTTCCTTGCCCATGCACCTTTCACCTCGCAAACTCTAAAAACGGAGTAACGTTTTAAAAGATTTTAGTAACAAAATGTTACCATTATGGCCTGCAACCTGGACCCGGCAAAGAATCCTACCTGTAAGCCCTCGGTCTCTTATCAATAATTGAGACCAACACCTCGTTTTCCTCCGGCAAGACGCTGTAGAGAATGCGGAAATCACCGACACGTAGCCTGTAGGTTTTCTCCTTCCTCCCTTCCACCCGTCTGATGCCCGAGGGAAAAGGATTCTCTGAGAGTACTTCAAGTTTCTTGATGATCCGTGCCCTGTCGGATTTTGCAAGTCTCTTCAGAAACCTCCTGGGCTGGGAAGCAACCTCCACCCTAAAGGACAAAATTAAACCCCCCGACTGTTCAGCCCAGCTCTTCTTTGAGTTCGTCAAGGGATATGGTCTTGCCTTTGCGGTGCTCCTCAAGGGCCTTGTCCAGCAGCCGCTCTTCCTCGGGGGTCAGAAAACGGTCCGCAATCTCCTCCCTCATGGCCTCCACGGTATGCCGCAGGGCCTTAAGTTCATCATAAACCTTGTCGATTGTCGCTTCTCCCATTATCCATAACATCCCTGTTTAACATTTAAAAACCTTCGTTTGCCCGGGGATAATTTAATATCGTTACCCACCCACGTCTTTGTAATGCTCCTCGACCCTTATGTCTCAGACAAGCCCGTCATAGTCTATGACGCCAACGAGGCCCGGACCCACGTCATCCGCTATCTCAGGAAGTACGAAGACATCACACTGATCAAGCGCCCCCTGGAGATTGCCGACTACCTGGTCCAGACCTCGGAGGGGACCATCGCCGTTGAGCGCAAGCGGGCCTCGGATTTTCTCTCGAGTATCTCGGACGGGCGGTTGTTCACCCAGCTTGAGAACCTCACCGAGTACGAGGACCCGCGGCTGATACTGGAAGGGGCAGTCTTCACCAACTGCAAGGGGGGCAGGTGTTTCACCATCGATTCGGTGGGAAAGAGCCTCCACAAGAAGAAGAGCGCCCGCAGCCAGCCCCGCACCGTCTGGTCCACCCAGTTCTGGGTCCACCCACATGCCTTCACCTCGATTTACAAGAAGGTCCAGGACATGGGCATCCGCATCGTGCCCACCGGCAGCGTCCACGACACAGCCGACATCCTCCACTTCTGGGCCACCCAGGGGGAGCGGGGGGAGCACCTCTCCATCCGCCAGAAGCCCAAGACCTTCACCGACCTGGACAAGCAGCTCTACCTCATCGCCGGCATCCCCGGGGTCAACACCAAGCGGGCCGAGGCGTTGCTCAAGGAGTTCGGGACCCCCATGGCGGTCTTCCACTCCTTCCTGGATTATCCGGCCAAGAAGTACCCGGTGGGGGGCATCGGGGACAAGACCGTGGGAGAGGTCCGCCGCATCCTCACCAAGAACCTCATGGAAGGCGCCCCCAGGCGGATGATAGAGCACGAGTTCAAGAGCGGGGTGGCTGAACTTGCGGCCATCCTCCACCGCAAGGAGAACGAACTGAAAGGGATGACGGTTCCGCAATTGAAAGAAGAGCTCCGGAAGAGGGGGCTGAAACTCGGCGGCAGGAAGGATGAGCTGGTGGGGCGCCTCCTGGAGACCATCCCGGAGGAGGAGAGGGTGGACATCCCGCTGTTCATCGAGAGGTACGAGGCCCTGGAGAAGAGCAAGACGGAGTTCCATGCCATCCCCAGGGAGCTCCGCTCGGCCTACCGGAGGTTCAGGAGGGGCGCCGGAAAGTGAAAGAGGGCTTCGGCAACGTCTGGACAGCCGAGCTGCCCGAGGGGTGCAGGCTCTGCATGAAAGGTGCAAAACTGGTCCTCTTCGTCACCGGGGTCTGCGGCAGGGCGTGCTTCTACTGCCCGCTGTCGAAGAAGCGGGCCGGGCGGGACCTGTCCTGGGCCAACGAGCGGCCCGTCCGCTCCAGGGACGACGTCATCCTTGAGGCCCATAGAATGGAGGCCCTGGGGGCCGGCATCACCGGCGGCGACCCGGGGGTGAGGATGGAGAGGACCCTGGAATACATCCGGCTGCTGAAGGAGGCCTTCGGCCCGGAGTTCCACATCCACATGTACACGGCAATGGCCCTGGGCGGGAGGGAGCTCAAAGAGCTGAAAAGGGCCGGGCTGGACGAGATTAGGTACCACGCCTGGGGCAAGGCGGAGGGCATGTGGGAGTCCATGGAGCGGGCCGTGGGGGCCGGACTTTCCACCGGGGTGGAGATTCCTGCCATTCCCGGGCAGGGGAAGGGGATAGAGGCCGTGGCCCGGCGCATGGAGGGTACGGGGGCGGAGTTCCTGAACCTCAACGAACTGGAGTTCTCCCATGAGAACGCACAGGCCATGAGGGAGAGGGGCTATGAACTCAAGTCCGAGACCTCCCATGCCGTAAGGGGGAGGCGGCCCTGGAGGCCATGGCGGCCTGCCGGGACCTGGAGCTGGCCATCCACTTCTGCACCTCATCATACAAGGACTCCCACCAGCTGAAGGAGCGCCTGCTGCGCACCGCCAGGAGGACCGCAAGGCCCTTCGAGGACGTGACAGAGGAGGGGCTGCTGCTTAAAGGGGTCATCCGGCCGGCGGGAGGAAGGGAGCTTGAGGCCCTGAAAACGACACTGCAAAAACGGTTCGATATCCCCGATGAGCTACTCTTCATCGACCGGGAAAAGGAGAGGATTGAGACCTCCATCGACGTGGCCGAGAGGCTCTCCCGGCTGTACCGGGGCCGGGGGATGGAGTTCTTCCTGGTGGAGGAGTACCCAACCCACGACCGCCTGGAGACCCAGGTGGTCAGGCTTTAGGTTTTTTGGCCGCAGGCTTTTTGGCTGCTTTCTTCTTTGCCGGGGCCTTCTTGGCGGCGGGTTTCTTTGCCGCAGGCTTTTTGGCAGCCGACTTCTTTGGAGCCTCCTTTTTGGCTGATTTTTTCTTTCCTGGAGCCTTCTTGGCAGGCGCTTTTTTCTTCGCCGGTGCTTTCTTCTTGGCCGGGGCCTTCTTTGCCGCCGGTTTCTTGGCCGGAGTCTTCTTCTTGGCCGGTTTCTTCTTGGGCGCAGGCTTTTTGACCGGTGCTTTCTCCTTCTTTGGGGCCTTGGGGGGCTCCGGCGGCTTGTCCAGGGTCACGGTGGTGCCGACGGCATCCCCGGGCAGGCCCTTCCTGAACTGGGCCAGGAGGGAGTCCCTGCCGTGGGTCCTGACAATCTTGCCGGAGATGAGGGTTCCGGCGCGGCTCATCCAGAAGACCTTCCTGCCCGCGAAGTCGGCCGGGCGCTCCCCTGAAAAGGACAATATGCCGTAATTGTAATAGCTGTGCCTCTTGTTTCCCTTGAACCCGGTAATCCTTGCTTCCATGACAAATCCTCCTGAAAGAGCAATCTTAGATAGGGATTCGTTTTTATAAAGTTTTGGTAGGGTTAGGGTCCCTCCTCAAATCTCCCCCCTGTGCAGGGCCGTCCCCACCAGGGCGCCGTGGACCCCCATCTCCTCGAGGAGTGCCAAATCAGCCTTCCTTATCCCGCCGCCCACATAGATTTCCACAC
>JAADFM010000004.1 GCA_013152845.1 Methanobacteriota archaeon
TGCGCCTCAAGGACAAGCGCATAAGGAGGCTGCCCCTGCCCGAAGAGGCCCGGGAGGTGGAGGCCATGGAGGCCAGGGCAAGCCCCGAGCACGCCATGGACAGGAAGGGGTATTTCAAGATTTATGTTGCTGACAGGATATACTGCGTCCATTACAGGAAGGGCCGTCCCGGACACCTTGTCACCGGTACCGATGCCAAGGCCATCTGCGATACCCTATTCGAGCTCGGCCTACTGGGCGACTACAGTCATGCCCTCTACATGGGCAGGGAGCTCCAGAAGGCCGAATGGGCCCTGAAAAACGGGACGAGTTATATACAGGAATGAGGGGGTTCAGTATACGCCGTGGTCGAACCTGGGCGGGACGAGATACTCCCACTCCTCGCCCTTGCTGTATTTTTCAGCGATTTCAAGGGCCTTGACGGCATACTCAAAGGCGTACGGAATCCCCTTCCCCTCAGGGACGAAACCGGCAGCGATGACCCCGATGGTCACGGCCTCGAATATCTCCTCGGTGGTGGCCCCATCTTTGAGGGCGGGGATCACATGGATGAGGCAGCGGGGCGACATGACCGCAACACCGATGGCGGTGAAGATGAGCTCCTTCTGTTTCTTGGAGAGAGCCCCGTCCTTCCACAGGCTGTTGTAAAAGTCCGCAAAGGTCTTGCCGGCTTCCGGGTTCACGGTATTGATTACCTTGAACATCCTGGGGGTAAAGCCCATCAGGTCTTCCATATACTTGTTTGCTTCTTCTGCTGTCATATTACTGGCATCATCTGCCAAATCTCGCACCTCCTTTTTCTTCAAAAATCTGTCTAATAGACCCACTGGATCCACCGAACCTTACATTATTACTGTCTTTCATATATTTAAAAGTTGTGTTATTACATGCAAAACTAGTAAAGTTTAAATAAATTGGCATCCGAGATGTATCCATGAAACCTAAGGAAATCGTGCTGGAGGCCTTCCGGCTGGGGGAGCCCGAGAGGGTTCCGGTGGCCCTCTTCGGGGGAGGGGCGTGGACCATCTTCAATTCCGGGAACACCTTCCTGACCATGGCCGAGAGTGCCGGGAAGATGGCGAACATCATAATCGAGACCAGCGCCAAGCTGAGAAGCGACATAGTCTACTGCGGCTCTGGCTACAACAATTTCCATGCAGCGGCCCTGGGGGGAGAGATGAAGTTCAGGGAGGTGGGCCCCCCTGACCTGGAAGCGCCCCTCATCAACGAGGAAAGCGACCTGGACAGACTGAACGCCGAGGACCTGCGGGACGACAAGATCCTCCGGACCATCTGGGAAGCTACCAGGATGGTGGTAGACGCAATCGGTGATGATTACCTTGTCACCGCCACCTGCTGGGGTCCATTTACCCTGGGCGCCCAGCTGCGGGGTGTGGAGGCTCTCATGAGGGATATCTTCAAGAACCCCGAGTTCGCCAAGGCCGTGGTGAAGTTCGCAGCCGAACTCAACCTCGAGTTCTACCGGCCCCTCATCGAGGAGGGCCTGATAGAGATAGTGAGCATCGCCGACCCCACGGCCTCCGGGGACCTGATATCCAAGAAGCATTTCGAGGAGTTTGCCCTGCCGGACCTCCGCAGGGTCAACCGGGAGTTCAGGAAGGAGGGCGTCGGCAGCCTGGTCCACATCTGCGGGGATACCACCGACAAGCTGGATGCCATCGCCGAGTGCGAGGCCTCCTGTATCAGCCTGGACTACAAGGTGGCCCTGGGGACCGCCAAAGAGGTCTTCGGAGGCAGGATGTGTGTGGCCGGCAACGTGGACCCCGTGGGGACCATGAGCGAGGGCAACCCCGAGAAGACCAGGGCAGCGTCTGTGGAGTGCATGGACAAGGCCGCCGGGGGCGGCGGGTTCGTGCTGATGCCGGGCTGCGACATACCGCCTTCGGTCCCCCTGGAGAACATCCAGGCCTTTGTCCAGGCAGCCCACGATTATAAATGAGGGTCAAGCTCGTCTGCGGTTTCCTGGGCTCGGGCAAGACCACCCTGCTCAGGCACATCCTGGAGGACGGGGGGGAAGATTCTACCGCGGTCCTCATCAATGAGGCAGGGGATGTGGCCATCGACGGGGCGGTCCTTTCAAGGCGGGGGGGTCTGAAGATTGTGGAACTTCCCAGCGGCTGCCTCTGCTGTGTCCTGCGGGCAGACCTGGTCTCCACCGTCCGGGAGATATACGAGGAGTTCCGCCCGGCCAGGCTCCTCATCGAACCCTCGGGCATAGCATCGCCGTCCAACATCCTGGAGGCCCTGGAGACCCCGGACCTGCAGGAAGTCGTGGAGGTGGAGGCCGTGGTGGGCATCATCGATGCCACCAGTTTCCTGGACTTCTATGACTCCGGGGAGATGGGCGGGTTCTTCCTGGACCAGGTGAGAAACTCCGACGTCCTCTTCGTGAACAAAGTGGACCTGGTCCCCGCTGAGACGGTGGAGAGGATCGAAGACATCCTCGGGGAGCTCAACGAAACGGCCGTGGTCTTCCGGACGTTCTACTGCAGGGCACCGGTGCCGGAGGGCAGGCGCTCCCGGGAGACGGTCTCCTTCGGGTCCCATATGCACCTGGATACCCTGTCTCTCAAGGTGGAGGGCAGCTTCGACAGGGACGGCCTCCGGGGGGTCCTGTCCGGCCTGGCCTCAGGGGAATACGGCAGGGTCCTCAGGGCCAAGGGCATATTCTGCACCCCCGTGGGCCGGGTGGGGTTCAACTATGCCGGCGGCCCCTTGGAATTCGAGGGACTGGAGGGCGGCAGCGGCTCCAGGTTCGTGGCCCTGGGCAGGGATTTGAACAGGGAGCTCCTCATGGAGCGGCTCCTATCCGCCAGGCTTGACTGAGGCCTCACAGCTGGGCGGCGGCGAACTCCAGGATGTCCATGACCTTGAGTTTCGGCCGGTATATCCCCTCGCTGACGGTCATCTTGAACCGCTCGTAGACCGCCGGGCAGGCCGTCAGCAGCACCTCTGCCCCGGTCTCCTCGGCCTCTTTGAGCACCGGCACCGACATATCGTGGGAGAGCTCCAGGTTGGTCCTCCTGAGGCCGCCCCCTGCCCCCGGGCACAGGGAGAGTTTCCGGTTGTGTTCCATCTCCACCAGCTCCACCCCCGGGATGCTCCTTATGATCTCCCTGGGCTCCCGGGTCAGCTCCTCTCCGTCCCCCCAGCCCCTGGAGAGGTAGCAGGGGTCGTGGTAGGTGACCCTGGCTTCGAAGGGTTTTGTGAAGGCGAGCCTCCCCTCCCTGACCGCATCGGAGAGTACCTCCAGGAGGTGCACGACCTGGAATGGTACATCCACCACCTCGGGCCAGCCCCGCCGCATGACCGCCAGGCAGCAGGGGCAGTAGGGCGCCACCTTCTTGACCCCCTTGGCTTTTAGCCCCTCCACGTTCTTCTCCACCTCGCCCCGGAAGACCCTCCCCCGTTCTCCCAGGACATAGGGCGGGAAACCGCAGCACCACTCCTCCTCCAGGAGGGTATAGGGGATGCCGGATGCCTCCAGGAGCCTCACCGCCCCCAGGGGCATCTCCTTGGCCTTGTAGGCCAGTTCGCAGCCCACGAAGAAGGCCAGTTCCGCCTCCTCGGCTATCTCGAGACCCTCGGGTATCCAGCGGTTCCGCTCTTCCATGGGCAGGTCGAAAGGGTTGTGGACCTCCTCCAGGATATCCCGGGCGGCGTCGATTTTCTCCTGGGGTCCATACCCCTGGCGGCGCATGATGGCCCGCACGTCCACCCAGAGTTCCTGGCAGTGAATCCCCACCGGGCAGACCGCACCGCACCTGCCGCAGGTGGTGCACTCGTAGAGCTCCTGGGCGAACTTCTCGAGTTTCTCCTCATCCACTCTGGGCCCGAAGAGCCTTGCCCTCAGGCCGTGGGCGTCCTGGACCATCTCCCTGTACTTCCGGAGCTTTTCCATGGGCGTGTTGCCCTGGTCCTCCCTTGCCGTCACCACCGGGCACCACTGGACGCAGTTGCCGCACCTGGTGCAGGCGTCCAGTTCCACCAGTTCCCGTTTGCTCAGGCCGGAAAGGAGGTCAATCTTCTTCATATCCGGGTCCTCCGTATCGGGTGGCCGAAAGGGCGGTGGTTATCGGGGAGGCACAGAGGTGGAACAGGTTGGAGAAGGGCAGGTAGGTGATGAGGACCATGGTCAGCACCAGGTGGGATGCCATGACCGCCCGGCCCGTCCCATCCGGCATCCCCTCCATCAGGTAGCCGAAGGCCGAGCCCACCGGGGCCACCTCCCAGGATGAACCCAGCTCCCCCCAGGCCGCCATCCTGTTGCCCTCGGCCGCAAAACCCGATATAACGATGAGGAGCAGTAGCAGGAGGACCGCCAGGTCATCCCTGCCGCTGGCGGCCCTCTCCCCTGCCGGGATGGTCCTCCTCAAGAGCCGGTAGACCAGGGTTACCAGGAGGAGGGCGCCCAGGAGGTCGAAGAGCAGGGAGTAGTAGGGGAAGGCGTCCCCGGTCACGGTCAGCAGCTTAAGGCCGAAGACGTAATCCACGGTGACGACGACAGTGGCCACGGCGGTTATGATAACGCCCCACACCAGGGCCAGGAGGCTCCATGCCCTCACCCTGCTGATGGGGAACATCCTCGCACCCAGGAGGCAGTCCCTGGAAAATGCCCGGCTCAGCCCGAAGGTTGCAATACCCAGGGTCCCCCGGCCTGCCAGGGCGTCCTCCTCGTCCCTGCCCCTTGCCCAGATGGAGATCCGAGCCAGAGCTCCGGCGAGGGAGACCCCGATGGAGGCCAGGAAGGCCAGGTAGAGAAGGTTCCTCACCCCAGGGGAGAACATGCCGAAGGCCAGCCCGAGGGGTTCCATGGAGTTACCCTCTCTATCTGCCCGTGCCTTTCAGGGCGTCCACGAAGTCGGAATAGAGCTTGTTGAGGGGGTGCCCCGGTTCCTCAGGGAGGTATCCTGTCTCGTCGTAGACGAAGGTGGAAAGCATGGACTCTGCTGTGGCCATGGCAGGGAATATCCAGGGTGCGCTTTCGATGGGCCCGTACATGAGGAAGTCGTTCCAGAAGACGGCCCCGATTGCGTGGGCCGCCGCATCCAGGCCCGCAAAGCCCAGCTTGCCCCACATGCCCTCCTGGACCTTCTTCACCATGTCGGTGCCGTTGGAGGGGGCACATCCCACCGGTATCCCCAGGATTTCCTTGACCTTCCGGCTCCCTATGAGGGAGAAGGGTGTTGAGGGGATGCTCATGACAGAGGTGTCGGCGACCACGTTCTCGAATCCCGCCTCCACTGCCCAGGGCAGGAGCTTCTCCTGGATGAGGGATATCCTGCCGTCCGGGGTGGGGTCTTCCTGGTTGAAGGCCACCAAGAGGGCGTTCTTGAGGCCGATCTCCTTGAGGGCGGCCACCTCACCCTCGGGGTCGGTGCTCCAGGGGGCGATGCTGTTGTAGAGGTGCCTGTCCTGGAGGCCCATCTCGGCCACATACCTGGCCGCACCCAGTTTGGGCTCAACGGTCCAGATATCGGTGGAGAAGGGCATGTCGGTTACATCGGTCACAAAGTCGATGTAGCCCCTGATCTCCTCGGCAGAGTTGGCCACCAAATCCAGCATGCCCGGCATCCCAGTCTGGTCTGATAGGACCTCCTGTCTGTTGATGAGCTCTTCGGCCCGCTTCTTGTCAAATCGGCCTTCCCTCCGGCTCTCCAGGATCTTGTGGCCGTTGTAGAACATGGTGCCGATGAGGACCGTGGGGTTCTCCCCTGGCTGGCCTCCGAAGGTCACTCCCCCTATATCGAATTTCTTCTGCTCCTTTTCAAATCTGAACATCTTACATCACTCCGGTATCTTGTCGAGGATATCCTGGACATGGGGGAACTGGTCCTTCATGTGGGGGAAGTGCATGGCGTACATGAACTCGGTCTGGAACTCGGGGTCCACGGTGAGCTCGATGTACTTTATCTTCCTGGCGGTGACGTTGGCCTCCTCCCTCTTCTCGGTGTTGAGGAGGGCGATTCTGGCCCCGTCCCCGGCCGCGTTCCCGATGGCTCTGACCTTCTCCAGGTCGCAGTCAGGGAACATCCCTATCACCAGGCTGGCCTCCTTGTCGATGTAGCTGCCGAAGGCCCCTGCCAGGATGACGTGGTCCACCTCCTCCACACCATAGCGTTTCATGAGGATCTTGCACCCGGTGTAGAGGGCACCCTTGGCCAGCTGCATGGCCCGGATATCCTTGAGGGTCACGGTGATGTCCCTTCCGATGGAGGTCTCGTTCTTCCAGGCCAGGACGAACTCCGGGGTCCCGTCTTCCCCCTTCCTGAGCCTGTCGGTGTCCAGTTCCATGTTGAAGGCACCGTTTTTCTTGATGATGCCTGCCTTGAACATCTCGGCCACGGCCTCGATGATGCCTGAGCCGCATATCCCCCTGGCATTCACCTCCTGGAGGTGGGTGTGCCAGTCGGTCTTGCCTATGACCTTGTACTTCACCTCCAGGGTCTTGGGGTCTATGCTGACCCGCTCGATGGCCCCGGGGGCAGCCCTCATGCCGTGTTTTATCTGGGCGCCCTCGAAGGCAGGCCCGGTGGCGCAGGAGGTGGAGAGGAGCCTGTCCTTGTTGCCCAGGACTATCTCGCCGTTGGTCCCGATGTCGATGATGAGGTACACCTCATCCTTCTTCTCGGGTTCCACCGCCACCACGACACCCATGTTGTCGGCCCCCACGAAACCCGCCTCATTGGGCAGGACATGGACATATGCCCCGGGGGCCGCCTTCAGCCCCAGGTCCCTGGCCTTGACGTCAACTGACCGGTGCACCGCTGGCGGGAAGGGCGAGAGGCCCACGGCTTCTGGGTTGATGTTCAGGAAGATGTGGTGCATGCAGGTGTTGCCCACCACCACCATCTCCAGGATGTCCTCTGGGGTGATGCCGGCTTCCTCGGTCACGTTCCCGATGATTCGGTTCAGGCCGTCTATGATGGCGTCGTGCATCTTCTTGAGGCCCCCCTCCTGGGTCTGGGCATAGGTAATCCTGGCCATGACGTCCTCTCCGTAGGGCACCTGGGGGTTCATCATGGAGTCCACGGCAATGACCTTGCCGGTCTCCAGGTCCGTCAGATAGCCCACCACGGTGGTGGTTCCGATGTCAATGGCAAGGCCCACCCGCCTTTCATGGAACCCGGGCAGGGCCCTGATGATCTCCCTGCCCTGCCAGACCGAGACCGTGGCCTTCCAGTCTTCCTGCCTCAGGATGTCGGGGAGGCCCCTTAAGACCATGTAGTCCACCCCGAGCCCCTCCAGGTTGTGCTGTTCATTCAGCCCGGCAAGGAGGCGCTCCAGGTCGCCCTCGGGGTCGTCCAGGGTGGGTTTTGGCATCTCCACATAGTAATTCCTGATGGAGGGCACTATCTTGATGTCCAGGTCTGCGGCGGCCTTGCGGACTATCTGGCCCCCGCCCCGGGACTCCTCGGGCACGAAGACCAGGAGGTCCCCGTGGACCTCGGAGACACAGGCGAGCCGGTAGCCCTCCTCAATCTCCCCTTTCTTCAGGTGCTTCATCTCGTCCTCGGTTAGGGGGTTGAGGTGCTCCATGGAAGATTCAATGCCGTATTTCTCGAAGAATCCCTGGTGGATCTGGACCTTGCACTTGCCGCAGGTCAGCTTGCCGCCGCAGATGGACTCGATGTCCACCCCCAGCTCCTGAGCGGCCTCCCTGAGGGTCTTGCCGTCCTGGATTTCACCCCTGCTCCCTGAAGGCTGGAAGATGACCCTGTGGGTCCCGGCCATCTATTATACCTCTCCTTTCTGCTTCATCTCCCTCAGGGCAGAGACCATCCTGATGGCCTCGGTGAGGGCGTTGGAGGCGTCCTCGCCGTAGCCGTCGGCACCCCACTTGTCGGCGATGTCCTTGGAGACCGGCGCACCCCCGATGAGAATCTTGACATTGGGGTTTTTGGCCTTGATCTTTTCGATGACCTTCTTCATCCCCACCATGGTGGTGGTCATCATGGCAGAGAGGCAGACCAAGTCTGAATCGGTCTTCATCTGTTCCTCCACGAACCTGTCCAGGGGCACGTCCTTGCCCAGGTCGTGGACGGTGAAGCCCGCCACATCGAACATGAGCTTCACGATGTTCTTGCCGATGTCGTGGACGTCCCCCTCCACGGTCCCGATGACCACCTCTCCCTTGACTTTCTGGTCCCTGTCCTTGGTCTTCACATGGGGTTTGAGGATGTCCAGACCGGCATAGAGGGCATCGGCTGACATGAGCACTTCGGGCACGAAATACTCGCTCTTGGCAAAGAGGTCGCCCACCACCTCCATGCCTGCGGCGAGGCCGTCGAAGATGCCTTCGTTGGCATCGAAGCCTTCGTCGAGGTATTTCTGGGCAGTCTCCTTTACCAGATCCTCGTCATATTCGATGACCCCTTTTTTCAGGGTCTCGATGAGCTCCTTTTTCCTTCCATCGTCCGCCATTATCCGTCCTCCTTATGATGTGTTACCATACCTCTTAGTCGCCTCCACCAGGGCCTGCATGTTCTCGGCGGGCACGTCAGGCCAGATGTCGCAGCCCGGCATTACACCATCCACTCCCTTCTCGATGGCCGTCTTTACCGCGGCCTCCACATCTTCCTTTGTTCCCTGGACCAGGACGTTGTATGGGTCGATGTTGCCCAGGATTACCGCATCCTCCCCGAGCTTCTTCCTGGTCTCGGCCACATCGTTCTTCTGTTCCACCGCCAGGGCGTCGGCCCCGCATTCGGCCATGAGCTCCACGATGGGGTTGGTGTTGCCGCAGATGTGGAGAATCTTGGGGGAGTCGATCCTGGAGATAGCCTCGGTCAGGGGCGGCTGGACCAGGGACTTGAACATCCTGGGACTTATGACGTCTGCCGGGGCACCCATCTCCCTGATGGTGATGTAGTCCGCCCCCGCATCTTTGAGGGCCTTGGCCACCCTGGCGATGACCTCGGCCAGGTCAGTCAGTATCCTGTTGATATCCTCGGGTCTCTTGAAGGATATCTTGAGGAGTTCGTTTAGGTCCATGATCTGGCCGGCCAGGGTGAAGGGGCCCAGGACGTAGGAACCGATGGCCACCTGGTCCCCCACGTCGTCCTTGAGGTGGCCTATGACCTCCTGGAGCATGGGAATCCTGCCCCGTTTTTCCAGGTCTTCGGGGATCTCAATGTCCTCTCCTGCCTTGACCAGCTTGGTCTTGATGGTGGGATAGAGGATGTTGTCCTCTACGTGCTCGTAGTAGTTTATCTCTGAACCCAGGGCCTCGGCTTCGATGCAAAGATCGAAGGGGGCTACGGCACACTCGTATCCGAAGAGCTTGTAGGTGGAGGCTGCCAGGGTCGCCATGTCCCGGGCGTTACCATGGACCTCGGCGAACCGGATGTTGTGTTTCTTCATCCCCTCTACTGTGACATTGCCCATGCCGCTGAAGCAGGGGACCCTGTCCACTTCCTCCCCTTTTAGGACCTCCATAACACGTTTTTTGGGTGTCATGCTTAATCTTTAGTTGTGCACAATAAATAACTATCGTGGCAAGTAGTGTCATGGTGCGCACACCCTGGTAAAACAGGACGGGCCGGGCAGAGCGCATGGGCAGGGATTTACCCGATTTCCCAGACGCCCTGCCTGATGTTGTAGTAGGCGTAGACGATTATATACACGATGCCCATGAAGCCGGCGAGGTAGGCCAGGAGGTATCGCGGGTCCATGAGGGTCCTGTTGTTGTCGTAATAGACTATCATGA
>JAADFM010000005.1 GCA_013152845.1 Methanobacteriota archaeon
TGAGTGTCCGGCTCAATTTCACCGGCTACGGCATCGGCAACGAGACCTTTTTCATCCCCGCCATAGAGGACCTGAACGGCACCAGGAACGTAACAGGGGAGTTTACAGAATATAGAGTGAATAATACACTAGACTACACCACATTCACCGTCTCAGACCCTGACAGCGACCTGACAATCAATGCAACTCAGATAACTATCGACACGATGAACCACCGCCAAGACACATATCTCGTCCGAGCCCTCGACACGAATATATCAGGAGATTTCACGCTGAATACGAGCTTCATGACCACTGTCGACGGCAATCCAGGGATATTCTACATCGGTCTTGCAAATGGTGGCACAGGACGAATCAACGCACAGACGGACTTCATAGCGTTCGAACACTATGATATAGACCAAATCAGGATACATAACGAGGGAGGTGTATCCTCAACGACACTTGACCTCAATACTAACATACGGTACTGGATCACTCTTGAGAGAGTGTCTGGGACGGTCTACCTGAAAGTATACTCAGATGCCAGCAGGACAACGCAGGTGGGTTCTACTATTTCACTGGCAGACTCCGGGACATACACGCACGTCTATGCACTATCGAGCGACAACTATGGCACGCTGAACCACTATCATTCTGGATATATCTACGAGCTTGAAGAGGTAACCGGGATGGGAACAACACCCATCACTATAGCCACCGGCTCCAACGTAACCATCACCGACGCAGATAACAACACCAATTACACCCTCTACTACGAAAACCAGAGCATCTACGCCCAGATCACCAACAACGAAAGCGTCTTAATCAGCATCCAGAAACCCCAGAACACCAGCCAGACCCCCCACACCAACGCCACCATAGTAAGGATGCTTATTCCGGCAAACATCTCCATAACCAGCGTTGTATATAACGGTACCGTGGAACTGGCCACCCCTCAGAACTACACCTACAACACCACCGGCCCCGACTGGAACATCCTGACCATCAACCTCACCGATATCATCCACACCGTAGGCGACCTTATAAACATCACCGTCGAGGGCCGGACCCCCTACTACTTTACCAAAATCTTCACCGACCCGCCCCGCATCCTCATCAACAACACCCTTAACACCAGCCAGGACCTATATATAGAAATCCAGGGCGACCCGTCCCTTTTCATCAACAGCACCGTGCAGCACCAGAGCGGCGTGACCTGGCTGGAGAGGGGCACCACCTACACCGCCGGCCAGGCCAAATATTACTACTTCGACCCCGATATCTCCATCTTCCCGGCCAGCGGAGCCACCATAAAGACCCTGGCCTATCATAACACCACCCAGGTCCTGGACCTGACCCTCGAGGACACCAGCAGGAACAACGGTTCCTATATTTGGCTTGCCGACAAAGCCGGCAGCTCCATATCCTGCACCATGGACGGCCAGGCCGCAAGCCCCGAGGATACCGGCGGCAGTGGTTGGAATCTAAGTTTGACCTTTTCAACTGCCCAGACCGTGATAAACTGTGCACCTATCCACCAAAAGTCCACAGTATAACCCCTGCCTCTTTCATCGCAGGCGACATCATCAGGATAAAGGCCAACGTCACAGACCACAAGGACCCGGGCTCCAAGTCTTGACTAAGATCGGTTCTACTGTGAAATGACGGCATGTCAGGGACTTTTACGTCTATTTTTGAACATAATCGCCACTATCAACAGAGTAATGATCAGAAGCCCTGTTACTAATTGTCTGATTGGGGATGACCCTCTCTCGTAGGCCATACCAGGGATATAATCGGCATCACGCCACAGCAGATAACCCTCCCTGATTTCATCAGGTTGGGGGTCGGCTTCTTTCAGATTGTAACCTTCAGGCAGCACCACTTTAAGCTCTGTGATAGGGTTCAGCCTGCCGTCAAAATCGGTTCTGTCCACGACCCAAACGCCAGCCTCTTCCTGTGCGAGGGTTGTGTCGAATTCCATCACTATGGACGATGAGCTTGCAGAGATTTCAAAATCCTGGACCTCCCCGAAGACAGAAGTGAAGCTCTCCAGATACACGCCCTTTATCGCTGGCTCTGTGATGATGCTTTTCAGCTCCTCAATGTTATTGGGATTGATTATCTCCAGGGTCACATGGGCAGGACCTTCCTCGGTCAGTTCCATGAGCATCTCCGTCTCCTCTTCGGCCCTAGCCCATCCATCGGAAACAATCAGGGTGCCCATCAGCAAAAAGAGCACAATGACCCCTTTTTCCAAATCTCCATACCTCCTCTTCGACTATTATTTGTGAGAAGGCAATATATACTTTAGCAGGAAAAACCACAGCGCTATCCAAGCGGTGGGCGGGCAGATTTATTTTTAGAGGGGAAGAATGATTGATAGGGTAGGGGGAGCCACCGGAGGGATGGCATGAAGAAGGTCCTGATAGCAGAAGATTACAAGCCCCTTCTAGACCTCTACAGCCTCTGGCTCAAGGAGGATTTCGAGGTAATCGAGGCATACAACGGCAGGGAGGCCGTGGAAAGATACAAGGAGCACAACCCCGACCTGGTCATCATCGACATCAGGATGCCCATAATGGACGGCGACGAGGCCATCGATGAGATAAGGGAGTACGACCCGGATGCCAGGATAGTGGCCATCACCGCATACCCCTACTCGGAGGAGGAGCTGGGCGTGGAGGTGGTGAGGAAGGGGTTCAAAAAGGAGTTCTTCCTGGACGTGGTCAGGAGGAACCTCCCGGTGGAACAGAAGACCTGAGCCGGGTATTTTCTTAACCTTTTGTTATTAAAATCTTTTACCTCGTTAGGGCGGCTTAAAAATCCTAACCTGATTGTTATTTTGTTACCAGAGGGTGAAAGGTCATGGAAGGTAAGGCCCAGGAGACCGGAGGAAAGGGCGGAGAAGGACCCGAAACCGCCGGGGAGCTTGAGAGGAAACTCGAGGAAAAGACCCGGGAGGCGGAGGACTACCTCACCAGGCTCAAGTACCTCCAGGCCGACTTCGAGAACTACAGGAAGCAGGTGGAAAAGGAGAGGGAGGAGCTGGCGAGGTTCGCCACCGAGCCGCTGGTCAGGGAGCTCATCGAGGTCCTGGAGAACCTGGAGAGGGCGGTGGCAAGCGCCAGAAAGACCAGGAAGAAGGACCTGGTCAAAGGCATCGAACTGATATACGCCCGGCTGAAAGAAATCCTCGAGAAGGAGGGTCTGGAGCCCATCCCTGCCCTGGGGGAGAAGTGCGACCCCTACAAGCACGAGGTCCTCCTGTGCGAGACCAGGCAGGACTGCAGGGAGGACGAGATAATCGAGGAGCTCCAGAGGGGCTACACCCTCAGGGGCAAGGTCATAAGGTACGCAAAGGTAAAAGTCGCAAAGAGAGGTGATTGACATGGCAGAGAAGAGGGAGAGGATTATCGGCATCGACCTGGGCACCAGCAATTCCGCTGCTGCCATCATGCAGGGGGGAAAGCCCACCATCATACCCTCGGCCGAGGGGGCCAGCCTCTACGGCAAGGCCTTCCCGTCTTATGTGGCCTTCACAAAGGACGGCCAGCGCCTGGTGGGCGAGCCGGCCCGCAGGCAGGCGGCATCCAACCCCGAGGGGACCATCTATGCCGCCAAGAGGAAGATGGGGACCCGCCACAAGTTCAAGGTCTTCGGCAAGGAGTACACACCCCAGGAGATTTCGGCCTACATCCTCCAGAAGATAAAGGAGGACGCCGAGGCGTTCGTGGGGGAGCCCATAAAGAAGGCCGTCATAACGGTCCCGGCCTACTTCAACGACAACCAGCGCCAGGCCACAAAGGACGCCGGGGAGATCGCCGGCCTTGAGGTTGTGCGCATCATCAACGAGCCCACGGCGGCGTCCCTGGCCTACGGTCTCGATAAAGAGGGGGAGCAGAAGATCATGGTCTTCGACTTCGGGGGCGGCACCCTGGACGTGACCATCATGGAGATGGGGGACGGGGTCTTCGAGGTCAAGTCCACCTCCGGGGACACCCAGCTGGGCGGCACCGACATGGACAACGCCCTCATCGAGTACATCTGCGAGGAGTTCAAGAAGAAGGAAGGGGTGGACCTCAAGGCCGACCAGATGGCCATGCAGAGGGTCAGGGAGGCGGCCGAGAAGGCAAAAATCGAGCTCTCCGGCACCCTGACCACCACCATCAACCTGCCCTACATCACTGCCGACGATTCCGGGCCCAAGCACCTGGAAATGGAGATAAACCGGGCCAAACTCGAGGAGCTGGTCAAGCCCATCATCGAGAAGTGCCGTGGCCCCATGGAGCAGGCCCTGGCCGATGCCGAACTCCAGCCGGGGGACATCGACCGCATCATCCTCGTGGGCGGGCCGACCAGGATGCCCGCTGTCAGGGAGTTCGTCAAGAACGTCATCGGCAAGGAGCCCGAGCGGGGCATCGACCCCATGGAGTGCGTGGCCATGGGGGCCGCCATCCAGGCCGGTGTCCTGGCCGGTGAGGTCAAGGACCTCCTCCTCCTGGACGTGACCCCCCTCTCCCTGGGCATCGAGACCCTGGGCGGGGTCACCACCAAGCTCATCGAGCGCAACACCACCATCCCCACCAAAAAGAGCCAGATATTCACCACCGCAGCCGACAACCAGACCCAGGTGGACATCCACGTCCTCCAGGGTGAGAGGGAGATGGCCGCTGACAACGTGACCCTGGGCAGGTTCACCCTGGTCGGCATCCCGCCGGCACCCAGGGGAATCCCCCAAATCGAGGTGACCTTCGACATCGATGCCAACGGCATCCTCAACGTCTCTGCCAAGGACCTGGCCACAGGCAAGGAACAGAAGATCACCATCACCGCCCCGGACAAGCTCTCCAAGGAGGAGATCGAGGCCAAGATCAGGGAGGCCGAGAAGTACGCCGAGGAGGACAGGAAGAAGCGGGAGAAGGTGGAGCTGCAGAACCAGGCCGATTCCCTCATCTACGCCGCGGAGAACGCTCTCAAGGAGCTGGGTGACCAGGTCGGCAAAGAGCAGAAAGACAAGATTGAAAAAGGCAAGGAGAGGCTCCAGGAGGCGGTCAAAAGCGGCGATGTCCAGAAGATGAAGGCCGAAATCGAGGAGTTCCAGAAGGCGGTCCACGAGGTCTCGGCCCTCCTCTACCAGAAGGCCCAGGAAAAGGCCCAGGCCGGGGCGGAGCAGGCCGGGACCGAAGCAGGGGGACAGACGTCCGGCGGGGCCGAGGAGAAGGGCGAGAAGGTGGTGGACGCCGACTACGAGGTAGTGGACGAGGACAAGAAGGATTAGAACATCATGGCAGAGAAGCGGGATTACTATGAGGTCCTGGGGGTGTCCAGGGATGCCACCAAGGAGGAGATAAAGAAGGCCTACCGGAAGCTGGCCCTGAAGTACCACCCGGACCGGAACAAGTCCCCGGACGCAGAGGAGAAGTTCAAGGAGATATCGGAAGCCTACGGCGTCCTCTCAGACGACACCAAGCGCCAGCAGTACGACCGCTTCGGCCACGCCGGCATCGACGGGAGGTACACCGCCGAGGACATCTTCGGAGGCATTAACTTCGAAGACCTCTTCGGGGGCTTCGAGGACCTCTTCGGTGGCCGGGGCTTCGGCGGCTCCATCTTCGACATGTTCTTCGGCGGGGGCAGGGGCGGCCGCAGGCCGGGGCCCAGACGGGGCTCGGACCTGAGGGTGGATATGGAGATTACCCTGGAGGACGTGGCCAAGGGGCTGGAGACCAAGGTGAGCTACCCCCGCCTGGAGACCTGCGGCAGGTGCGGGGGTACCGGTGCCAGGGAGGGTACATCCCCCAGGATGTGCCCGGCATGCAACGGCTCGGGCCAGGTGCGGTTTGCCAAGCGCACGCCCTTCGGGCAGTTCACCAGTGTGACCACCTGCAGCCGGTGCGGGGGAGAGGGCCGGGTGGTGGATTCTCCATGTCAAGAGTGCGGGGGCAGGGGGGTGGTCAAGAGGACCCGGAAACTGAAGGTGAACATCCCGCCCGGGGTGGATACCGGCTCGAGGCTGCGCGTCCCGGGTGAGGGCGAGGCCGGGGAGAGAGGCGGGCCCCCGGGGGACCTCTACGTGGTCATCCATGTGAAACCCCACCCCCTCTTCGAGCGCCGGGGGCACGATATCGTCACCGAGATACCCATAACGGTCAGCCAGGCGGTCCTGGGGGACGAGGTGGAGGTGCCCACCCTCAACGGGAAGGCGAAGCTGAAGATACCCCCGGGCACCCAGCCGGGTACGGTATTCCGGATGAAGGGGAAGGGGATACCCGGGCTAAGAGGCGGGGGCAGGGGGGACGAGCACGTGGTGGTGAGGGTGGAGATACCCGAGAAGCTCACAAAAGAGCAGAGGCGCATCTACGAGCAGCTGGCCCGGACGGAAGGGCGGGACAGGAGGAAGGGCGTCCTCGGCCGGATGGTGGACGAGGTGAAGGATGCCTTCGCCAATAGTTAAGTTTAAATCCCTAACACACAGTTTAGAAAACCGGAGGTGCGTGTAGCATGTCGACCCAGCTGACCGGACAGCCTGTTTATATCCTGCAGGAAGGTTCCCAGAGGATTGGGGGCAGGGATGCCCGGAGGATGAATATCATGGCGGCCCGCATCATCGCCGAGGCCGTAAAGAGCACCATGGGACCCAAGGGCATGGACAAGATGCTGGTGGACTCCAGCGGGAATGTGGTCATCACAAACGACGGGGCCGCCATCCTGAAAGAGGTGGAGATAAAGCACCCCACCGCCAAGATGATGGTGGAGGTGGCCAAGACCGTGGAGAAGGAGGCCGGGGACGGGACCACCAGTGCCGTGGTCCTGGCAGGTGAGCTCCTCAAGAGGGCCGAGGAACTCCTGGACCAGGACGTCCACGCCAACGTCATCGCCAGGGGGTACAGGATGGCGGACGCCGAGGCGTCCAGGATAATAGACGGCCTGGCAAGGAAGGTGGATGCCGGGGACAGGAAGACCCTCCTGCGTGCCGCCCTGACGGCCCTGAACTCCAAGGCCCCGGGTATCACCGCCAAGGAGCACATCGCCAGGCTGTGCATGGATGCCGTGCTGGCGGTGGCAGAGGAGACCGACGACGGGCTCAGGGTGGACAAGGCAGACATCAAGGTCCAGAAGGCCGGGGGGGATTCCACCGGGAAGTCGGAGCTCGTAAAGGGCGTTGTCATCGACAAGGAGAGGGCACACTCCGGGATGCCGGTGAGGGTGAAGAAGGCCAGGATTGCCCTGCTCAACACCGAGATGAAGGTCAAGAAGACCGAGACCGATGCCAAGATCGACATCACCTCGCCGGAGCAGCTCCAGAGCTTCCTGGACTCCGAGGAGGAGGCCTTGAGGAAGATGGTGGAGGACCTGGAGGCCGCGGGGGCCAACTGCCTCTTCTGCCAGAAGGACATGGACGACGTGGTCAAGTACTTCCTGGCCAGGAAGGGCATCTTCGCGGTCAAGAGCGTGGACGAGAAGGATATGAAGGTCATGGCCAGGGCAACCGGGGCCAGCATCCTGACCACCACGTCCGGTATCAGCAGGAAGGACCTGGGCACCGCGGAGCTGGTGGAGGAGAGGAAGGTGGGGGAGGAGGAGTTCGTCTTCATCAGCGGGTGCAGGTCCCCAAAGGCCGTCACCCTCTTCCTGCGGGGCGGGACCGAGCACGTGGTGGACGAGGTGGAGCGCAGCGTGGACGACGCCATCTCGGTGGTCAGGGACATCGTGGAGGACGGCAGTATCATCTGCGGCGGCGGTGCCTCGGCCATGGAGATTGCCAAGGGGGTGCGGGAGTTTGCGAACTCGGTCTCTGGCAGGGAGCAGCTGGCGGTGATAGAGTTCGCCAAGGCCCTGGAGGTCCTGCCCAGGACCCTGGCCGAGAACGCCGGGCTGGACCCGGTGGATGCCCTGATAGCCCTGCGGGCGGCCCATGAGAAGGGCAGGGTGAGTGCTGGAATCAACCTGAAGACCGGCAGGGTGGCGGACATGTTCAAGATGGGCATCGTGGAGCCTGCCAGGGTCAGGAGGCAGACCATCAAGAGCGCAACCGAGGTGGCGGTGATGATACTGCGCATCGACGACGTAATCGCCGCCAAGGGGGCCATGGGAGAAGAAGAGGAGTAATGGTAAGATGGAGCCCACAAAGGTAAGGGACGTGATGACCAGGGAGGTCGTCACGGTGGAGAGCGGGACCTCCATCCGGGATGCCGCCCGGGAGATGGAGAGCCACGATATCTCCAGCATCGTGGTGGTCCGGGACGGGAAGCCCACCGGTATCGTGACCGAGCGCGACCTGGTCAGGAAGGTCATGCTGGCCGGGCTGCCCCTGGAAAAAGAGATCGACGAGGTCATGAGCACCCCCCTCATCACCGTGGAACCCGGGACCGAGCTATCGGAGGTCTCCAGGATTATGGCAGAGGCCAATATCCGGAGGCTGCCGGTCAAGGAGGGTGAGGAGCTGGTGGGTATTGTCACCGCCACGGACGTATTCGAGTTCTCCCCGCGCTGCGAGAGCGAGTTCGTCAAGAGTATCAGCCGCCTCGAGGACCTCCTGGGCAGGCTCTGAAGCGCCGCCTGTGCGGCCGCCGAACATGTTCGCCGCAGGGTATTTCAGCTTGATGGCCTGAATATCATGCCGTGGAAGTCCAGAGATTTCGCCGGTCCGTCCAGGGCGCCATCGTCCTCGTCCTCCTCTACGAGGGGTGGCGGTTTTCCAGGTTCGTGGCCCACTTCAGGGAGGGCGCACCCTATGTCCCCCGCCCCCCGGCGGTGGAGGCCTTCCTGCCCATAAGCGCCCTCGTGGGCCTGAGGAGCTGGACAGGGACCGGGGTCTTCGACCGGGTGCACCCCGCCGGCCTGGCCATGCTCCTGGCCGCCCTCCTCACCGCCTTTGTCCTCCGCCGGGGCTTCTGCGGCTGGCTGTGCCCGGTGGGGACCTTCTCGGAGTACCTGGGACGGCTGGGAATCAGGCTGACCGGGCGGAAGATGACGCCGCCAAGGTTCCTGGACTACCCCCTGCGCATGGTCAAGTTCCTCCTCCTGGCCTTCTTCCTGAAGGCCATATTCCTGGACATGCCCGCCGAGGCGGCCTCGGCCTTCATCAGCGCACCCTACAACAAGGTGGCGGACGTGAAGATGCTGGACTTCTGGCTCTCCCCCAGCGGCCTGACCCTCCAGGTCACAGGGGGGTTGGTGCTGCTGTCCCTCTTTGTCCAGAACGCCTGGTGCCGGTACCTCTGTCCCTACGGCGCCCTCCTCATCATCGCCGCCCTGGTCAGCCCATTCAAGCTCAAGCGCGACCGGGAGACCTGCATCGACTGCGGCAAATGCAACCAGGCCTGCCCCAGTTACATCGACATCCAGGGCAGGTCGGAGGTCTCCTCAACCGAGTGCATCAAGTGCTTCAGGTGCGTTACGGACTGTCCGGTGCCAGACACCCTCCGCATGGAACCCCTGGGATGGAAGCGCATCTCGGCGGCGGGCTACGGCATCCTCCTCCTGGCCCTCTTCTTCTCGGTCCTCATTGCGGCCAAGCTCACCGGCCACTGGACGTCTGCGGTGGACTACCGGGAGTACCAGATGCTCATCCCCAGGGCCTGGATGTACACCCATTAGGGAAATCTTTATATACTTCAAAATCTTTACAAACGTAAAGATTAGATTTACAAACGTAAGGTTCTTGCCATGTTGACGGAGAAACAGCTCGCCATCCTGCGCACCCTCTACCAGGGCTCCCGCAGCATCAAGGTCCACACCACCAGGCGCCACCAGGAGGAGCTGGCCGAGGAGCTGGGCATCACGCGCCAGGCACTCTCGGCCCACCTGAAGGCGCTGAAGGAGGCCGGGCTCATCCGCACCGGCAGGGGGTTTGTGGACCTCACGGACCGGGCCCTGAAGGAAATCGGCAAGATGGGTGAGGAGGCCTTCGTGCTCCTGAAGGTGGAGCCCAACCGCCGGGAGGAGGTCTTCCAGGCATTGAAGGGCCTGCCCCACCAGCGGCTCTACAGGGTCACCGGGGACATAGATATAATGGCCGTGGTGGACGTGGAGGCCCTCAACGGGTTCCTCAAAGAGGCCGCAAGGATAAAGGGCATCACATCCACCTCATCCCACGTGGTGGTGGAGATGCACCAGGAGGGCGTCTGAGATGGCGAAGGTGTCCAGGGTCAGGATAAACGAGGACCGGTGCAAGGGCTGCGACCTCTGCATCGAGTACTGTCCCACTGGTGTTTTTGAAAAATCAAAAACACCCAATCAGAAGGGCTACTTCCTGCCCCTCGTCACCCACCCCGAGAGATGCACCGACCTGAGGACCCATAAACTCTTAAATAGGAACGTGTGCAGATTCTGTGCCAAAATCTGCCCGAGCCAGGCCGTGGAATTCATCGAAGAGGAGGAAGACGACTAGATGTCCGAGAAAGGGAACGCTCACATGACGGGCACCTTCTTCATGCAGGGCAACATCGCCTGCGCCGAGGGGGCCATCGCCGCCGGATGCAGGTTCTTCGCCGGCTACCCCATCACGCCGTCCACCGAGGTGGCCGAATGGCTGGCCTCCGAAGGTGGGGGGCACCTATATCCAGATGGAGGACGAAATCGCCTCCATGGCAGCCATCATCGGGGCCTCCTGGGCGGGCAGGAAGGCCATGACCGCCACCTCTGGTCCCGGATTTTCGCTGATGATGGAGAACATCGGTTTCGCTGCCATGACCGAGACCCCCTGTGTGGTGGTCAACATCCAGCGGGGCGGGCCCTCCACCGGACAGCCCACCATGGCGGCCCAGGGGGACGTCATGCAGTGCAAGTGGGGCTCCCAGGGGGACTACGAGGTCATCGCCCTCTCACCCAACTCGGTCCAGGAGATGTTCTCACTCACCGTGGAGTGCTTCAATTTGTCGGAACGCTACCGCGTCCCGACGTTTCTCATGGCCGACGAGGTGGTAGGCCACATGAGGGAGAAGGTGGTCCTGCCCGGGGAGGTCAAGACCGAGGACAGGCCCCTGGCAGAACCCGGCGAGCTGCCCTACGACCCAAAAGGAGGCCTCATCCCAGGTATGCCGGTCTTCGGCCGGGGGCACCGGGTACACATCACCGGCCTCACCCATGACGAGCGCGGTTACCCGGACACCTCCGACCCGGAAGCCCACAGCCGCCTGGTCACAAGGCTCAACGACAAGATTCGCAAAAACGTGGACGACATCGCCATGGTGGAGGAGTTCTACACCGAGGACGCCGATATCATCCTCATCTCCTACGGCGGCACCTCCCGCTCGGTCCTCCAGGCCGTCCTGGAGATGAGGGAAGAGGGCATCAAGGCCGGTTCCCTGCGGCTCATCACCCTGTGGCCCTTCCCGGA
>JAADFM010000006.1 GCA_013152845.1 Methanobacteriota archaeon
GTGGAGGAGGTCTATGACGAAAAGGCTGCGAAGACCTTCGGCATCGAGAAGGACAGCGTCCTCATCTCCCTCCACTGCGGCTCCAGGGCGCTGGGCCACCAGATCGGGACCGACTACCTCAAGGACCTGGGGATTGCGGCCAAGAAGTACGATATCCCCCTGAAAGACCGCGAGCTGGCCTGCGCCCCCATCGACTCCCCCGAGGGCCAGAGGTACTTCTCCGCTGTCAACGCCGGGATAAACTGTGCGTTGGCCAACCGCCAGGCCATCGCCCACCTGGTGAGGGAGGGGTTCCGCGAGGTAGTACCCGAGGCCGAGGTGGAGATGCTCTACGACATCAGCCACAACACCTGCAAGCTGGAAACCCACGAAGTGAACGGGGAGAAGAAAGAGCTCTACGTCCACCGGAAAGGGGCCACCAGGGCCTTCGGACCCGGCAGGCCCGAGATACCAAAGGCATACCGGGAGGTGGGCCAGCCGGTGCTCATCGGAGGCACCATGGGCACCTGCTCCTTCATCCTGGCGGGCACGGGCAAGGGCATGGAGGAGAGCTTCGGCTCGGCCTGCCACGGCGCGGGCAGGGCCATGTCCAGGAAGAAGGCCAAGCGGACCTGGCGCGGGGACCGCCTCGTTGGCGAGCTTGCCAGGAGGGGCATCATCATCACCACTCCTATGCCGGGGTGGCCGAGGAGGCACCCGGGGCCTACAAGGACGTGGTGGAGGTGGTGGACGCCGTCGAGAAGGCAGGGCTTGCCAGGAAGGTGGTGAAACTGCGTCCCATGGCCAGCATCAAGGGATAAAATGGAGCCCGAAATCTCCCCCACCGCCCTGGCCGTCCTGGAGCGGCGCTACCTGGCGAAGACGGACGAGGGGGAGGTCATAGAGACCCCGGCCGATATGTTCAGGAGGGTGGCCGAAAACATCGCCGCCGCCGAGAGGTTGTACGACCCTGACGCCGACGTGGAGGCCACCGCCGGTGCCTTTTACAAGCTCATGGCCGGCCTGGATTTCCTGCCCAACTCCCCAACACTCATGAACGCCGGCCGGGCCTTCCAGCAGCTGGCGGCCTGTTTCGTGATACCCGTCGTGGACTCGACGGAAGGCATATTCGAGGCCGTAAAGGAGGCCGCCATCATCCACCAGTCAGGGGGCGGGACCGGGTTCTCCTTCTCGAGGCTGCGCCCCAGGGGGGACATCGTCAAGACCACCCACGGGGTGGCCTCGGGTCCTGTATCCTTCATGAAGGTCTTCGACGCCGCCACCGAGGCCATAAAGCAGGGTGGCATGCGCCGGGGGGCCAACATGGGCATCCTCAGGGTGGACCACCCGGACATCATCGAGTTCATCACCGCCAAGGACGACCCGGAGGTGCTGCGGAACTTCAACATCTCTGTTGCGGCAACCGATGCGGCGGTGAGGGAGGACAGGGAGTATGACCTGGTCAACCCCAGGACCGGGGAGGTGGTGAAGAGGCTCAGGGCCAGGAAGGTCCTGGACCTCATCGCCCTGATGGCCTGGAAGAATGCGGACCCCGGCATGGTCTTCATAGACCGGATGAACCGGGACAACCCCACCCCAGCCCTGGGAGAGATAGAGAGTACCAACCCCTGTGCCGAACAGCCACTCCTGCCCTACGAGGCGTGCAACCTGGGCTCGGTGAACCTGGCCCGGTTCGTCCGGGATGGGGAACTGGATTACGGAAGGCTCCAGGAGACGGTGCGCCTGGCCGTGCGCTTCCTGGACAACGTCATCGACATGTCCCGCTACCCCCTGGAGAAGATAGAGAAGATGGCCAGGGGCAACCGCAAGGTCGGCCTGGGGGTCATGGGCTTTGCGGACATGCTCATCCTGCTGGGCATCCCCTACGATTCGAGGCGGTGAGGACCGCCGAGGAGGTCATGGCGTTCGTCCAGAAGGAGGCGAGGGCGGCCTCGATGACCCTTGCAGAGGAGCGGGGGGCCTTCCCAAACTTCGAGAAGAGCGTCTACGCCGGCGGGCCGAAACTGCGTAACGCCACGGTGACCACCATCGCCCCCACCGGGACCTTGAGCATCATCGCGGGATGCTCCTCGGGCATCGCTTCGCCGTGTCCTACATCCGGCGCGCCCTGGGGGACCGGGAGTTCGTGGTGACCAACCCCTACTTCGAGGAGGTTGCAAGGCAGCGGGGGTTCTATTCCGAGGAGCTGATGAAGAGGATTGCCGAGGAGGGCACCCTGAGAGGGATAGAGGATATCCCAGAGGACGTGAAGCGCCTATTTGTCACCGCCCACGAGGTCCCACCGGAGTACCACGTGAGGATCCAGGCGGCCTTCCAGAGGCACACCGACAATGCGGTCTCCAAGACCGTCAACTTCCCAAGGCATGCCACCCCGGAGGACATCAGGAAGGTCTTCCTCTCAGCCTATGACATGGGGTGCAAGGGGATAACGGTCTACCGGGACGGGAGCAAGGAGGAGCAGGTCCTGCGGGTGGGGAAGGGGGAGCCGGGAAAAGGCGGGGCCGAACCCGCCCGGGAGGTCTGCCCGGAGTGCGGCAGCCCTTCCTTCGTCAGCGGGGCCGGATGCGCCTACTGCCGCGACTGCGGGTATGGGAGGTGCAGCCTGTGACCGGGAGGGTGGTGACCTACCACGGCGAGGGGGAGGGCAAGACCACCGCAGCCCTGGGCCATGCCGTCAGGGCGGCGGGCCACGGGAAGAGGGTGGCGGTCATCCAGTTCATGAAGGGGCGCACCGATACCGGGGAGTACCGGTTCTTGAAGGACAGCGGAATCGAGATGTACACCGCTGGTGCCAGGGGGTTCCTCAGGGACGGGGAGAACCGGGAGGCCCACCAGAAGAAGGTGGAGGAGGGGATGGAGGTTGCCAGGGAAATCCTCCGGGCCCAGTCCCACGACCTCCTGATACTGGACGAGCTCCTCTATGCCGTCAAGTTCGGCCTGGTGGGCGGGGAGGCCGTTGTGGAGCTCCTGGAAGGCCGGGGCAGGACGAACATCATCCTGACCGGGAGGGACCCCCCCGAAGAGGTCCTGGAGGCATCGGACATCGTGACCCGGTTCAGCAAGGAGCGCCACCACTACGACAGGGACCGCGAGACCATAGCGGGTCTGGACTGGTGAGGCCCTTGGACAGAAAGGGACTCCTGGAGCTGTATGAGTCGAGGAAGGCCGAGATAAAGGCGCGCCTTGCCGAGTTCGGGCGGCTCTGGCAGGAGGGCAGCGATGAGGACATCTTCCGGGAGCTCTGCTTCTGCATCCTCACCGCCAACACCTCGGCCCGCATGGGCCTGCGGGTCATGGAGGAGGTGGGGG
>JAADFM010000007.1 GCA_013152845.1 Methanobacteriota archaeon
TCCGGGGGGTCCACCGGGTCACCGCCCACATCCACGGCCGTCCTCCTGGCTATGTCCAGGTTCCGGTTCAGGACGCGGACCATTGCCCCCCGGTCCTTGAGGCTCCATGCCAGCCGCCTTCCGCTGAGGCCTGCCCCGTAGAGGAGGACCCCCCTGCCATGGAACTCCCCGACCTCCCCTGCCAGGGCTGCCCTGGCAACCTCGGCCGGCCTTCCGGTGCCCAGGATTCCGGTCTCCTCCCTGGCCCGGAGCATGGCCCTGAATACCGCCTGGAAGGTCATGCCCAGCTGCCTGCCCAGGGCGCCGCAGTCCTTTGCGGCCCTGACCCCGTCCTCGGCCTGCCAGGGTATGTAGGTCTCCCCCAGGACCCGGGACTCGATGCAGCAGACCAGGCGGAAGAGGTGCTCTGCGGCCTCCCTGCCCAGGTGGGGCTCAAAGAATTCCGTGAGCTCTTCCCCTGCCATGCCGCTTTTTTCCGCAAGGAGGTCCATGGTCCTATCGATGGCCTCCCCCGGGTCCGGGGCCGTGGCGTATATCTCCACCCTGGTCCCGGTCTGGAGCAGGACCCTCTCATCCAGGATGTCCCGGGTGAGGTGGTAGAACTCCAGGGGGCGGCGGAACCTGAGCTTCAGGAAGTTGGAATAGGAGGTCTTTATGTGGTGGAAGGACAGGCAGAAGAGGCCCATTTTCCCTAGAGGAGCTCGGAGAAGCCCATGAGGAAGCTGGAGAATATCTCCGAGAGCTCCATGCCCTCGTAGTCCGGGTCCTCCTTGAGGGACTCGAGGAAGTCCCTGTCCAGGGGGCAGGCCCCCATCTTGTCTGACTCGGGGTCATAGACTGTCACCGTGAAATCCCCGAGTTCCAGGAGTTTCTCCACATGTTTCCCGAGTTCCATGATCATCCCGGGGTCGGGGGGGATTACGATGTTCTTGACCAGCTGGGGGTGCTCGCCCCTCTCCACCCTGGCCTCGAAATAGGCCCGGCAGCGCTTCTCGAAGTCGTCTATTATCCTCAAGACCCCGCCGTCGAAGGATGGGCATACCTCCATCACGTTGAAGGTCCGGCCCTTGGGGTGGAGGCATATCTCGCACAGGTCGATGGGTCCCTCCGGGGTGGGTACGTCCCTCTCGGTCTGGAATCTCACAAGGCCCTGGCTCCTCTCCTCAGCCATCCTGTTCCTGGCTGCCTTGGTCTCGCTCGAATAGAGGCGGTCGATGAAATCCTCCTTGTCCATTTCAATCACTTGGGGACATTCTCAAATGGAAAACTATTTATATTTTTATCTAATATCTACTACCACATACCAGGCTTGCTTTAAAGTGAGCTTAAGAGAGGCAAATTTGGAGGTGAAAGTAGTGGTCGAGACGCCATTATTGGATGAGAACGAAAAAGGTCCTTGGCCCAGCACCGTTACCGAGATAAAGAAGACCGGTTATGAAGGTCTTCTTCAGATATACGAGCTGGCCTTCAAGGACAGGGTGACCCACTGGGCCCACGGAGGAATGGTCGGTTATCCCGGTTACGATGCAGGTGTCATTGGCAGGATGTCCGACAGACACGATATCCTGAGGGACTGCCATACCCTGAGGTTAATCGAGCCCGCGGGATGGTTCTACAAGACCGATGCCCTGAGGAAGATGTGCGACATCTGGGACAAATACGGAAGCGGCCTCATGAACTTCCACGGGGCCACCGGTGACATCCAGCTTATCGGTGTACCCACCGACAACATCATTCCGGCTTTCAATGAACTGGCCAAAGAGCACTGGGACCTGGGCGGTTCGGGCGGTGATTTCAGGACCGCCAGCTGCTGTATCGGCCCTGCCAGATGCGAGAACGCCATGATTGACACCCTGGACATCTACCAGACCCTCATGACCGACCCCAACAACCTGGACGCCATGCACAGGCCCAGGTGGCCCTACAAGTTCAAGCTGAAGATATCGGGCTGCCCCACGGACTGCAACGCCGGTGTCGCCAGGGCGGACTTCGTGCTCATCGGGATTTGGAGAGACGACATGAAGGTGGACCAGGACGAGGTCAAGAAATACGCCGACGGCGGTCTGGACATCGGGTACATCGCTTCCAGGTGTCCCGGAAGGGCCATGGAGTGGGACGGGGAGACCCTGACCATCGACAACGACAACTGCATGAGGTGCATGTACTGCATCAACAAGATGCCCAAGGCCCTCCGTCCCGGTGACGACAGGGGTGCGACCATCCTCCTCGGCGGACGTGCCAGGGGCAGGTACGGTGCCTTCCTGGGCTGGCCTCTGATACCCTTCATGAAGTTGGAGGCTCCCTACGAGAACGTCCAGGAGCTCATCGATACCCTCACCGAATGGTGGGACGAGAACGGCAGGACCAAGGAGAGGATGGGCGAGACCATCTACAGGATAGGTACCGGGAAGATGCTGGTGGAGACCGGCCTCAAGCCCAACCCGACGATGGTGAGAGCACCCAGGAACAACCCCTTCTGGTTCTATCTGCCGGGAGAGGTTGAGGAGTAGGAGGTGAAGAGAATGAGCAATGCTGAACCCATGCCCATGGACGAGCTGGACTTTGGACCTCCGGATTACAAGGACATGCTCCCGGACTACATCTCCAAGAACTACGGCAAGTGGAAGTGCCACGAGCTCTTGGAGCCCGGTGTATTCAAGCACGTCTCCGAGACCGGGGACGAGGTCTACACCGTAAGGACCGGTGCCCCCAAGTTCATCGCTTCCCAGACGGTAAGGGAGATATGCGATATAGCGGACGAGTACTGCGGGGGCTGCGTCAGGTTCACCGCCAAGCACTCCATCGAGTTCATGACACCCGAGAAGGACAACGTGGAGAAGATAAAGGAGGCGGTGGGCAAACTCGGCCTCCCGGTAGGCGGGACCGGAAACGCCATGCACAGCATCGTGACCTGCACCGGCTGGGTCCACTGCCACACACCGGCGACGGATTCCCCGGGTATAGCCAAGGCGGTCTACGACGAGCTCCTGCCCTACTTCCAGAGGGACGACCTCCCTGCAAGGGTGAACATAGCGGTCTCGGGCTGCCTGAACATGTGCGGTGCGGTCCACTGCTCTGACATCGCCCTGCTGGGCATGCACAGGGTGCCGCCCAAGGTGAACGACGATGTGGTCTCCACCGCCTGCGAGGTCCCAAGCCTCATTGCGGCCTGCCCGACCTACGCCATCAAGCCCAAGATGCTCAAGCAGGAGGACGGCACCATGAAGAAGTCCATCCAGATAGATGCCCCCAAGTGCATGTACTGCGGTATCTGCTACGGCATCTGCCCGGGCGTACCCCTGGCCGATGCCAAGAACGACGGCGTCTCTGTCTGGGTGGGCGGCAAGGTGTCCTCCACAAGGGGTGGGCCCGCCTTCTCGAGGCTGGTGATACCCTTCCTGCCCAACAACGCCCCCAGATGGCCCGAGGTCGTTGATACGGTCAAGAAGATTGTGGACGTATGGGCCGCCGAGGCCAAACCCGACGAGAGGATGGGCGAATGGATAGAGAGGATAGGCTGGAAGGCCTTCTTCGACAAGATGGGCTTCGAGTTCACCGAGAAGCACGTCGACGACTACATCTTCTCTGTCCGCGACATGAACTGGGGCGCCCGCCTCAAAGGCACCGAGCTGAAGTAATTCAGCTCTCCCCCTTTCTTTTTTTATTCTTTCAACCGTCAGGTGTTATTCCCGTTTTTTTCCGGATAGCCCCTCTCCATGCACTTCTGCAGTATCTTCCTGGAGGAGTGGAATGTGCACTCCTTGTACTCCTTTATCCTTGTCACCTCCACGTCGAGCCCCCGGGCCTTCAGCTCATCCCTGATGTCCTCCTCCCTGTGGTGCTGGTCCGGGCCCAGGGCGATGACGTCAGGGCGGATTTCCTCGATGATGTCCAGGAAGTCCTCCCCCTCCTTTCCCAGGACCGCCACGTCCACGCCCTTGAGGTAGGAGACCATCTCCCTCCTCTGCTCTTCCGGGATGATGGGTATGCGCTTGCGCTTCTCCACCGTCGAGTCCCGGGCCACAATCACGACCAGGATATCCCCCTTCTCCCCGGCCTTCTCCATGAAGAAGCCGTGGCCGGGGTGGAGGATGTCGAAGGCCCCGCCGGAGACCACCACCCTTATCATCCTGCGGCCTTTCTCGGTCAGGCGGTATGAACCCCCGTCCCCTTCCACCAGTCCCTGGGAAATAGCGTCATTGACGTCCATACCATCGGGCAGGGGCCGCCCCTCAAAATCCGCAATCCAGACCGCCTTCAGTACGTCCTTCATGGTCCTCACTCGAACTCGATGGTCGCCGGGGGTTTGTCGGTGATGTCGTACATGACCCTGGTCACCTCCGGGATCTCCCTGGTGATGCGCTTCTGCACCGTCTTGAGGACATCCCAGGGTATCTCCATGGCGGTGGCGGTCATGGCGTCCACCGACTCCACGGCCCGGATGGCGATGGTGTACCCGTAGTCGCGGATATCCCCCTTGACACCCACGGTCTTCTCACCCAGGAGGGCCGCTAGGGCCTGCCAGGGCTTGAGCCCCGCCTTCTTCAGCTCCTCCTCGAAGATGGCGTTGGCCTCCCTTACTATCTCCACCTTCTCAGGGCTCAGCTCCCCGATGACGCGCACCGCAAGGCCCGGGCCCGGGAAGGGCATGCGCTCCGAGATGCTCTCCGGCAGGCCCAGTTCCCTGGCCACCTTGCGCACCTCGTCCTTGTAGAGGTCCCGCAGGGGCTCGATGAGCTTCAGGGTCATTCCCGAGGGCAGGCCCGCCACGTTGTGGTGGGACTTGATGCCACCGTCGGACTCTATCCAGTCCGGTGCGATGGTCCCCTGGACCAGGTAGGCCGCCCCCTCCTCCCTTGCCACCTCCTCGAAGACGCGGATGAAGACCTCGCCGACAATCTTGCGTTTTTCCTCCGGGTCCGTAACGCCCTTCAATGCCTCGAAAAATCTGTCCTGGGCGTGGACCACCCGCAGGTTCATGCCCAGGTCGTCCCTGAAGGTCCGCACCACCTCCTCCTCCTCCCCTTTTCGCATGAAGCCGTGGTTGACAAAGACCGCCACCAGGTGCTCCCCAACCGCCCGGTGGACCAGGGCGGCGGCAACAGAGCTGTCCACGCCCCCCGAGAGGCCGATGATGGCGGTCTCCTCCCCGATGTCGATTTCTGATACCGCTTCCTCGATGAAGGCTTTGGGGTCGAACATAAGGCTTAAGTTGTTACAAAGGGCTTAAAAATTCTTCGCCCGGAATATTAATATAGTGATAACCCTAATTAGTGCCTTGGTGATATAAACCATGGAGGGCGTTCTGGTAGAACTGACTGCAATACTTCAAGCCTCAAACCCCTCCTACGTCCTCCTCGCCATTGCCGTATACTATCTCAGTGTTTACATCTGGGCCTCTCGGTGGAAGACGACCCTTTCTTTGTTGGGCTACAGGGTCAAGGCCGCCGCCCTTCTACCCATAGTCATGGGAGGAATATTCTTCAACAACGTCACTCCGTCCAGCAGGGTTGGAGGCGAACCGGTGAGGGTCTACTGGTTAAGGGATGCCGCGGGCGTGCCACTTACCGCGGGGGCCTTATCCATCTTCTATGAGAGGGCCTCAGAGGCCGTCCCGGTGTCCGTCCTGGCCTTTTACGCCTCCCTGGTCCTGAAGAACTTCCTGCCCCCCATGGGCATTCTGAGGGATGCCCTGTTCGCCTTGGCGGTCGTCGCGGTGACCGCATATATCCTGAGGAAGAAATCTCCGGCCATGAGGTTCCTGGCAAAAAGGCGTCTGGCGAAAGAGAGACAGGGGATGCTTGCCATAATTGTGATGTCCTCCCTCATCTGGGTCCTGGATGTATTGCGCTTCAAATTCATATCCCAGGCCCTGGGTGTCAGCCTCCCTATCTCCATCATAGCCGTCATGTCCTTCTTGTACCTCGTCCTCGGGGCAGTACCCCTTACCCCCGGGGGTATCGGTGTGGTGGAAGGAGGTTTCGTCTCGGCCGTGGCGGCCATGGGCGTCGGGGTACCGGCGGCCATCGGCGTCATCATGGTGGAGAGGTCGATTTCCCTTATAACAAGCACGGCCCTTGGCGGGATATGCGTCATGTCCTATGGAGGTCAGAAGCTATGGAGACATGCAAGATCGCTCTAGCCAGCGACTGGTACTACCCGAAGGTGGGTGGTGTGGAGACCCACATCCACAACCTGGCGAGAAACCTTGTGGAAAGGGGCCACGAGGTGGAGATAATCACCCACAAATACGCTGAGCCCGGGATTCCCGCACAGGAGGATTCCATCCCCTGCCACCGCATCGATGGAGCGGTTTTCAGGTCCCACGAGGTCCTGGCAGACCCCAGATCCCTGGTCCAGTTGAAGGCCACGGTCGAAAAAGGGGATTACGACATCGTCCACGGTCACGGCATCACGTCTCCCATCAGCCTCTTCTCGTGCCGTTTCGGGGGCAAATCCGGGTCTGCCACGGTCCTCACCAACCATTCCCTCCTGCGCGGCGTGAGGCCGAATCTCCTGGTGAGGCGTATCCTGGGACCCTTCGTCTCATCGGTGGACGCCGTGATAGCGGTGAGCACCCCCGTGGCAGAGGAGACGCGCAGGATGAGGAAGGGGCCCATATTCGTCGTGCCCAACGGGATAGGGAGCGTGGATGCAGAAAAAGATCCGCCTCCCATGCCGGTGGTCACCACCGTCTCCCGCCTCGTAAAGAAGAAAAACGTCATGGACCTGGTAAGGATAGCACCCCGCCTGGTTGAGAGCTATCCGGACATCCAGTTCCGGATAATCGGGGATGGGCCCGAGAGGGTTCGTATCGAGAGGGAGGTCCGGGCCCGGGGACTGGAGGGGCATTTCACCCTCCTGGGCCTGGTTCCCCGTGAAGACGTCTACAGGCATCTCGGCAGTTCCACGGTCTTTGCCCTGCCCTCATCTGACGAGGCCTTCGGGATATCCATCCTGGAGGCCATGGCCTGCGGGGTGCCGGTGGTGGCCAAAAACCACAGCGGCGTCTCGGACATCGTTACCCAGGGGAAAAACGGGCTCATGGCAGACAGCCCGGAGGAGTTGGAATCCCACATCAGAAAACTGCTCTCTGACGAAGAGGCCAGGAGGCGAATGGCTGAGGAAGGCCTTTCAACAGTCAGGGAGTTCCGGTGGGAGAGGGTGACAGACAGGGTCCTTGAAGTCTACGAGGGTGTGTTGAGTTGATAGTGCTTTTCACCGTGGACGTGGAGCAGGACTGCCCCCCCTTCTTGGATTCCACCAGGGGCATGGAGGAGGGCCTTCCCAGGGTCCTGGATATCCTGGAGGCGGCAGGTATCAAAGCCACTTTTTTCGTAACAGGCGAGATGGCAGGGAGGTACCCCGAGGTCGTCAAAGGGATTGAGCGGTTGGGCCACGAGGTGGGCTGCCACGGGGACCACCACGAGAGGTTCGATAGGCTCCCCTATGCCCTGGCAAGGATGAGGCTGGAAGAGGCCACCTCTACCCTGGAATCCCTCCTGGGCCATTCCCTATGTTCCTTCAGGGCGCCCAACCTCAAGTTCCCCTCCCCATACATCCCTCTCCTGGAGGAGGAAGGCTATCTTGTCGATTCCTCCACTGCAAGCTACAAGTGGCCCTTCGCAGGGGGCCCCACCTGGCACGGTGAACTGCTGAGGGTCCCTGCCAGCATTACGTCCTCTGCCCTGCGGTTGTTCTATCCGGTCATGATACGGGTCCTGCCCAGGTTCAAAGGCCCCCTGGTCTTTTTCGTCCACCCCTGGGAGCTGGTGGACATGTCCGGGGAGAGGATAAGGTTTGACTGCCGGCTCGGTACAGGTCAAAGGGCCGCCGAAAACCTGGTAAGGTTTATCGATTATTACCGGGACCGGGGAGCCGAGTTCATGACCATGAAAGATTTTTATTCGGTTTCAAAGAAGGGCCGCAGCTCCCTGCCGGAGGCCATTTGATAGGCGACCTCAGTGGCAAAGGCGGCCCCGACCAGTACCCCCAGGACCAGGAGGTTCTGCGGCGATTGCATAGCAGTCTGCCATACCAGGGCGCCCAGGGCAAAGAGGCATCCGATGAACCCCGCGGCCGGTATCGACCTACAAGCCCCGGTTTTCTTGTACAGCCGTATGTTGGCCCAGTTGACGGCTGCGAAGATTATCAGGAACCCGGCACTCCCCATTATGGATATGCTGGAAAGGTCGAAGAGGTTTGCCACCAGCAGGGAGAGGCCGGAGGTGATAAACAGCCCCTCGAGCGGACGGTTCCATATCTTTTTATCCAGGACTTCCGGGAGTTCGCCCTCTTTGGCGATTATGTAACTTACCCGGCTCGCTCCGTAGAGGGTTGCGTTGATGGCAGAGGCGGTGGACAGGAGGGCCGCAACAACGATTAGCGTGAAACCGAGGCTGCCCAGGAAGGGTCTGGCTGCCATGGCGAGGGCATAGTCCCTGGCCGCCACGATCTGGTCAACGGGGAGGTTGCCCAGGACGACCACTGTGATGAGGACATAAAGCAGGATGACGAATCCCACCGAGATGAAATAGGCCCGGGGCAGGGTCTTAGCTGGATTCTTCACCTCCCCTGCGGTGTTGGCGATGAGCTCGAAGCCCTCGTAGGCCAGGAAGATGATCATGCCTCCTGCAATCACCTCCAGGGGCGGGGACCAGGTGGCGGGCCGCAGCTGCTGGAGGTCCACCCCCCGCAACCCGAACCCGATGAAAAGGCCCAGGATGGTGAGGAATCCGACGATGAGCTCTTCGGATTCCCCGATGATTCTGGCACTGAGGACGTTCAGGGCCGTCAGGAGGAGAATCACAGCGGTAATGAGGACGTGTTTCCATATCGATTGTACGCCATCTGCAAAGAAGGCCGCACCATAGCTTCCGAAGGCATAGGCATAGAGGGACAGCATCACCACGTAGCTCAACCACAGGAGGATGTTGAGCCCCCCGGTCATCGTCCCTGGACCAAAGCCCTGGTTCAGGAACTCCACCGTTCCCCCCCTGCAGGGATAGGCTACCGACAGTCTTGCGTATGAGTATGCGGTAATCAGGGCGATGAGTCCCGCCAGGGCGAAGGCCACGGGGGTCCCTCCACGGGCGAGGGATACCGCAAGGCCCAGGACCGCAAAGATACCGCCCCCCACCATGCCCCCGACTCCGATGGAGACGGCAGACCAGAGGCCGATGGACTCTTCGTTACTCGCTGCCATTTACTACCTTCTTTGGCCGGGTTAGGTTTTTATCCTTTTTCCCCATCATAGACAGTCATGTTCCGCGGGTTCCCATGTCCGGTCTGTGGCGGCAACAAGACCGAGAATACCTTCGAGACCCTGGACATCCCCTATTTCGGCGAGGTCCTGGAGAGCACCGCCAGGTGTACTGACTGCAAGTGGCGCCACGTGGACGTTCTGGTCCTGAAGAAGGACAGGCCCAGGAGGCACACCCTCAGAATCGAGTCCCCGGATGACATGGACATCCGGGTGGTCAGGTCCTCACAGGGGACCATCAGGGTCCCGGAGATAGGGGTGGAGATTACTCCCGGGACCGCCGGGGAGGGCTTCATAACCAACGTGGAGGGCATCTTCGAACGCATCGAGGACGTCCTGGATTCCCCCAGCCTCCAGGAGGACGGGAAACGGAGGGAGAAGGCCCGGGAACTGAAGGAGAAAATCCGGGATATAAAGGAGGGGAGGATGGAGGCAACCCTCATCATCGAGGACCCCACCGGCAACAGCTCCATCATATCCGAGAAGGCCGCAAAAGAGGATATGCACCCGGAGTGAGCTCCAGAACTTTTATCTACCAACAGGTGCAGATATAATACCATGACGGAGATGATTATGGCGGGGCTGGTGAACATCAACACCGATTCAGGGAGGTTCTACGAGGTCGCCGACGCCCTCCGGGAGATCGACGAGGTCAAGGAGGTCTGGGGGGCCTACGGGGACATCGACCTCATCGCCTGGGTGGAGACAAGAGGCGAGTACCTCTCGGAGGTCATCGTCAAGAAGGTCCAGTCCATCCCGGGGGTCACCAAGACCAGCACAACCATCCTGATACCCCTGAAGAAGAAGGGAGAATAGTCAGGGCCTGTCCCCCCGGCGGCCTCCACGAAGGCGAGAAAGCTTCATCTTTTAAGAGCATAGCCCTAAAAGCCACTTCCAGATAGGGATGAACTTTATACCTCCTGCCTCATCTTCGTAGTCCCACGTAATGATAAGCGAATCGCTGCAGTCCAGTTCTCTGGCGGCCTTTAAAAGGGAACGGGTTTCCCTCTTTTCAATCTCCCCGGCATTTGAAGCATAGGTCACCTGGATCAACTGGTTCACCCTGGTCCCCCGTTTCAATACGAAGTCCACCTCGTGACCGGTATAGCCTTTCCAATAGTAGAGCTCCAGGAGGCTGTCAAGCGCTTTTTTTCTCATCAGTTCAAGGAAAACGAGATTTTCCATCAGCCTGCCGAAATCCTCACTTGACCTGAAGGCCAGGGCGTTGATAACCCCTGTGTCAATGGCATAGACCTTCTTTGGAGACGCGGTCCTCTCTTTCTCTTTGAATGAAAACTTGTCAACGAGGAATATCAGGTAGGACTCCTCCAGGTAGGAGACATAGTTTTTGGATGTATGGGGGCTTCTTAAACCAAAAACGTTCTTTATCTTGTTGAAAGTGATGGGCCGGGAGAAGTTGGATACGAGATAGTTGGATATCTCCCTTATCGTTTTTATGTACTTTATCCTCTGCCTGCCCACCACATCCTTTGTCAGGATGGTGGAATAGAGGGTCGAAAGGTATCTTCCCGCATTCGGCCTGTCTTTTAGGACCTCGGGAAATCCCCCGATTTGGAGGTACTCGTGGAGTTTTTTCAACAGAAGGGCCTTTTCTCTGGTGCTCGGGGGTTTGCCTTTCTCAAGGGCAAACCCGTCAAAGGCCAGAAATTCCCTGAAGGAGAACGGGAATATCTCTATGGGTACGTGCCTTCCGGTAAGGTGGGTTGCAAGTTCCCTGCTCAAAAGCCTTGCATTGCTGCCGGTGACAAACACGTTCAGGCCGGCCCGTTTCAGCCTGTTCACGAAGAGCTCCCAGCCGTCGATGTTCTGGACCTCGTCAAGGAAGACGAATCTCATTTCCCCGAAGACCTCGTATAAGGCCTGGAGGACTTTGTTCAGGTCATCCACCTCCAACCCGACCAGGCGCTCATCATCGAAGTTTATGTATCCACAGCTCCTGTCGGCCAGCATCTGGAGAGAAAAGGTGGATTTGCCCGACCTCCTCACACCAGTGATGACCTTTATCAGAACGCTGTCCACCAGGGGCTTCCAGTTATCCAGGAATTCCCTCTCTATTATCCGTTCTTCTTTGAAAACCCTCTTCAGCTCTTCCTGCTGGTCAACGATTACGAGCTTCAGCTCTTCGACTTCCATGCCAAACTATACTGCAAACTTCTTTATAAATCTTTGCATTACAGTGCAAACTTTCATTCACGGTGATATTACGATTTTCCCCCTGCCCTTCTGATGGCGGCCTCCACGAAGGCCAGGAACACGCAGAGAAGACATATCTTTTCGCTTCCCTGGGGTTTAAAAAGGTATATAATATTGCAATGGTTAATCAAATCCCATGGATATAGAAAAGGAAATCAAGCAGAGGCTTCACAACATAAGGCATACACTGCACGCGGTGGAAGAGCAGTTCCGGGATGGCCTTGTAGCAGACGACGTTGATGACGCGTTAAGGGCTGGATTCGAGATAATCGAGGATTATCCAGACGACCCCCGCGGGCGCAGTTGCCTGGTGCTGTGCTGGAAAGGGAAAAAGCCTCTTCACGTCGTGTGTGCCCCTCATGAAGACACACTTATAATAATCACAACCTATGTACCGAAACTGGAGGAATGGGAAAGAGGATACAAGACGAGGAAGCTACCATGAAGACCTGCTATCAGTGTGGAGGCCCGGTTAAAAGGAAGTTTGCGGAAGTGAAGATCGCCGATGCGGTGGTTACGGATGTCTATGCGGATGTATGCCAGCGCTGCGGCGAAAAGTACTTCGACTCCAGAACCGCAACCTTTATCCAGAAGGCGGCCTCTTTCATTGAATCCTTGAAGAAGGAGTACCTCCTGGAAGCCTCGAAGAGCGCCATGGGAGAAGGATAGCCGACTGTCCAGGAGATTGAAACCCAGCCCGTATTCCAGCCTAGCCTTTCTCCCTCCTGATGGCGGCCTCCACGAAGGCCAGGAACACCGGTGCGGGCCGCAGGGGCCGGGACTTGAACTCGGGATGGAACTGGGTGGCCAGGAAATAGGGGTGGTCGGGGATTTCGCACATCTCCATCCTGCGCCCCCCGTCGCTGCGGGCCGAGAATTTCATCCCCTTCTCCTCGATCTTCTCGATGTAGTCGGGGTTCACCTCGTAGCGGTGTCGGTGGCGCTCCCCCACCTCGGTCTTCCCATAGACCCGGTGGGCCAGGGTCCCCTCCTGGATGGTAAGGGGTATCTCCCCCAGGCGCATGGTCCCTCCCATCTGCTCGATGTCCCTCTGCTCGGGCAGGAGGTCGATGACCGGGTGGGGGGTATCCCTGTCCAGCTCCACGCTGTTGGCCCCCTCCAGCCCGAGGACGTTCCTGGCAAACTCGATGACCGCCAGCTGGAACCCGAAGCATATGCCGAAGTAGGGGATGCCCTTCTCCCTGGCGTACTGGATGGCCAGGATCTTGCCCTCCGAGCCCCTCTTCCCGAAGCCGCCGGGCACCAGGATGCCCGAGACCCCCTCAAGGTCGTTGACCCTGGCCGGGTCGTCCTCCAGCTCCAGTGACTCTATCCACCTGATTTTCACCCTGCTGCCGTGGTGTGTCCCGGCATGGCGCAGGGCCTCCACGATGCTGATATAGGAGTCCCGCAGGTCGGTGTACTTGCCGACCACGGCTATCTCCACCTCGTCCTCCAGGGACTTCATCCTCTCCACCAGACGCTTCCACTCCTTCATATCGTTCCTGCGCTCCCTCAAGGTGAGCTTGGCGAGGATGTTGTCCCCCAGGCCCTGCTCCTCCATGATGATGGGCACCTCGTAGACCGACTCCACGTCGTGGTTGGATATCACGTCGAGTTTCGAGACGTCGCAGAAGAGGGCCAGTTTGGCCTTGGTCTCCTCCAGGAGGGGCTTCACCGTGCGGCAGATGAGGATATCTGGCTGGATGCCGATGCCCCGCAGCTCCTTCACCGAATGCTGGGTGGGCTTGGTCTTCTGCTCCCCCACCGCGTCCAGGGTGGGCACCAGGGTCACGTGGATGAACATGACGTTCTCCTTGCCGTTCTCCATCCTCATCTGGCGCAAGGCCTCCAGGAAGGGCATGCTCTCGATGTCCCCGGTGGTGCCGCCGATCTCCACAATCAACACATCCGGGTGGGACAGCCGGGCGATCTCGTAGAGCTGTTTCTTGACTTCGTCGGTGATATGGGGGATTATCTGCACCGTCTGGCCCAGGTACTCGCCTTTCCGCTCCCTCTCCAGGACCGTCAGGTAGACCTTGCCGGTGGTGATGTTGTGGTCCCGGCCAATCTCCATGTCCAGGAAGCGCTCGTAGTGGCCGAAGTCCAGGTCGGCCTCGTATCCGTCCTTGGTCACCCAGACCTCCCCGTGCTGGAAGGGGTTCATCAGCCCCGGGTCCACGTTCAGGTAGGGGTCTATCTTGCAGATGTCCACCTTCAGCCCCTTGCTCCTGAGGATCTTGCCGATTGCAGCGGCCGCCACCCCCTTGCCGAGGCCCGAGAGGACCCCGCCGGTTACGATGATGTACTTGGTCAAAGCTTCTCCTCCCGGAGGTCGATGGTCTCCTCCATGTCCGGGCCGGTGGATATGATGGTCACCGGCACCCCGACCTCCCTTTCAACCTTCTCGATGAACTCCCGGGACTTCTCCGACAGTTTGTCATATTCGGTAACCCCCCGGTCCCCGGGCACCAGGTAGTCGATGCAGGTCAGGGCAATCTGGGACGCCGAGTTTATCATGGCCGAGTAGCGGGCCTGCTCGAATCGAAGTAGCCCATCCTCCTGGGCCGCCCGGTCACGGTGCCGTACTCCTGGATGCCGAGCCTTTTGGCCTCTTCCTCGGGCATCTGGGTGGGGAATGGCCCTTCGCCCACCCTGGATACGAAGGTCTTGAAGACCACCACCACGTCCTTTACGTTGCGCGGCCCCACGCCGCAGTCCACCGCAGCCATGCCCGCGGTGGTGTCCTTGGATGTCACGAAGGGGTATGTGCCGTAGAAGAGGGACAGCCCGAAGCCCTGGGAGCCCTCGATGAGGACCTTCCTGCCGGCCTTTATGGCGTCGTTCATCTCCTGGGGCACGTCGGTGAGGTAGGGTTTGAGGGCCTCGATGTCCCGGGCGAGTTTCAGCGAGCGGTTGGCCCTGTCGATGTTTGCCGGCCCGCAGCCTGTGCCGGTGGAGCCAATCTTCCCGGCCAGGTGGTCCGAGCCCTTGTCCCTTTTGATGTGGTCCTCCTCGATGATGCCGGCCCGCATGTCGATGCCGATGCGCCCGGCCAGGTTCATGTCCTCGATCTCCTTGAGCATGACCTCGGGGTTCACAAGCACCCCGGCCCCGATGAGGAGCCGTGCCTTCTCGTTGATGAAGCCCGAGGGGGTGAGGCGCAGGGGGTACTTCACGCCCTTGTAGACCACGGTGTGGCCTGCATTGGGCCCCACACCCGCCCTGCCGATGATGTCCGGCCTGTCCTTCAGGCACATGTAGCTGATGATTTTCCCTTTGCCCTCGTCCCCCCACTGGCCTCCAACAAGTATCGTTACCAAATCCTAGACCTCCGAAGTGCGCATCCTCTCTAGGCCCGGCCTCCCTACCCACAGACTGGTCACGGCAATAGAGGATTCGCATCTCATTTTTAAAAACAGTATCCATGAATTGATTTAATGGTTTATATAGATTGTGTTTGGGCGTACGTATCGGTTTTAAAAAAGGCGAAGTATTTATATCATCAACTGCTGACATAGGGTGTGGGAGAAGAGGTGATGAATCTCGAAAATTTGCTTGGTGGGAAAGACAATTTTTATATTATGCATCTGAGCTACGGGGGAGAGGAAAAGGACAGGCTTTGGAAATATGCCCAGCGAAATAGCATAATCGGCCTTTCTCACCATCAGGTGGTTACTGATCATTGGATGAAATTGCGGAAAAAAGTGAAAAATGAACTGTCCAACGTTTGGATAAAACAGTTTGATATGTTCTGCGATACGTTTGGGGATGGCATAAAGCGTGGTGACATAGTAGTTATACTTGAAGGGTGGTATTACTTACTTGGAATTGCAAAAGTATCTGACAATCAACCTAGATATATTCAAGACTTTATCCTTACGGATGAATTTTTCGACCATGTGAGAGAAGTAGAGTGGCTTGTGAAATATGATTATGATAAACGCCAAAGGCTCCAGATGCCAATTTCAGGATTTAATAGGACATTGGCTAAAGTTAGAGAGGGCACTGTCTGGTGGGACGCCCTAATAACTCTGGAATTATCTCGATGGAACCGACTTCCTAAAAATGAAAAAAGTAAACGGATTGAAAAAGAGAATAGACGTGAAGTAAAAGAAGGGGAGCAGTATAGAACTGAAGTAAAATTTCGAAAGAGACATAGGGGTTTAATTGAAGAAAAGAAAGAAAATTCGGATTACCGCTGCGAAGTATGTGAGATGAAATTTGAGGAGGTCTATGGTGATATCGGGCGTGATTACATAATAGCACACCATAAAGAACCCATTGGCAGTAGAAAGAAAGCATCAAATACAACCCTAGACGATATTGCGCTGGTCTGCGCAAACTGTCACGCAATGTTGCATCGTAGAGAACGTCTGATGAGCATCAGTGAACTTCGCCGTAGAATCCGAAAGAAATGAATTATTCTACTCCACCGTCACGCTTTGCCAACGCCCTGGGCTTGTCCACATTCAAGCTTTTTCTTCTGCGGCCTTTCTAGGTACAGCCAATCTTTCTTCAGCCAGTTCTTTGTCAGCAATCTTCAGGGACCTGTATTTGGTCAACTCCCAGTCAAACTCCAGCAGTTTTTTGACAACAGGATTATCCAGATTGAGGGCATACTGAACGGCGTTGGCAATCTTCCGCACCGGTTTGATGAATTCGTTTTCCTCTAAAACCTTCCAGTTTCTCGTGACGGTCATCCTATTCAATCCTATGTACCTTGCCACTTCGTTCTTGTTGTAGTCGTAGTTCTTGTGGTCAATGAAGAAGTCCAGAATCTTCGCCACCGTATTGTCGGGGAATATATTTTCTAATGTCATTCTATCGCCCTCTTTGTTGAAATGGTATATATTAAAGTATATCTCAAAGTATATCTCAAAGTCATATATAAAGTTTATGCCGATTCGCTCATGCTTATCTATAAAATAAGAAGATTTATATATTTCAATTAGCTAATGAGTATAATATATGTTGATATGTGAGATCGAGATCCTAAAGCGAATGCTCCGCAGGGAGATGATCGGGAAGGCTGATAAATACGAAAAGGCGGTTCTTTCTGGATTTCCTCGTTACAGGTACAAGGAGTACCAGAAGGCTTTAGGGGCTTTGGTCAGGAAGGGGTATGTAATATCTAGACCCAAGCCCCATGGCACAAAATATGCCCTCGATCCAAGAAGAGTCAGAGAAATAATTGAAGTCATTGAAAACCTGAAGTAGTCGTTGTTCTCACTCCACCGTCACACTCTTGGCCAACGCCCTGGGCTTGTCCACGTTGCGGCCCAGCTGCACGGCGGTATGGTAGGCCAGGAGCTGGTATGCCGGCGCAAAGACCAGGGGTGAGAGGACCTCGCTGCACTCCGGGACCACGATGCAGGCATCGCACTGCTCCACTGGTTTGCCCGACGTGATGCCTATGACCACCCCGCCCCTTGCTTTTACCTCCTGGATGTTGCTCTGGATCTTCAGGCGGTTCTCCCCCGAGGCCGGGACCATGGCCACCGTGACCATATCGTCGTCGATTAAGGAGATGGTCCCGTGCTTCAACAGGCCGCCGCTCATGCCCTCGGCGTGGCGGTAGGTAATCTCCTTGAACTTCAGGGCCCCCTCCAGTGCCGAGGGGTTGTTTATCCCCTTGCCGATGTAGAGGTAGTTGCCCACGTTGCAGTACCTCTCGGCTACTCCTTGAATCTCCCTGTTGAGTTCGAGGACCTCTCCGATGAGCTCCGGGACCCGCTCCAGTTCCCGCTCCAGCTCAGCGTGCCCCTTTCCCTGGAGCCGGGCCAGGGCCAGGGCGGTGCGCAGGAGGATGACAAGCTGGCTGGTGAAGGTCTTGGTTGCGCATACCGATATCTCGATGCCCGAGCCCTGGAGGACCGCATGGTCGGCACTCCTTGTGGCGGTGGAACCCACCACGTTGACGATGGTGGCCACCTTCGCCCCTTTTCGCCTGGCATGGCGCAGGGAGGCCAGGGTGTCGTAGGTCTCACCGGACTGTGTGATGCCTATGACAAGTGTCTCCCCGTCGATGACGCCCACCTCGGCCATCTCCGAGGAATCCACGGCGGTGGCAGGCGTCGAGCAGAGTTTTGCGAACCAGTACTCCGCGGTCTTTGCCGCATGGAGGCTTGTGCCGGCGGCCGAGAGGTAGACCCGTCCGGCGTCCCCTATCATCTCTGCCAGGCGGCGGATGTCCTCGGGGTAGACGTTCAGCGCCTCGGTGACGGTGCGGGGCTGCTCGAAGATCTCCTTGAGCATGAAATGGGGGTACCCCTCCTTCTCCGCTGTCTCCAGGTCCCAGTCCACCTCCACCACATCCTTTTCCACCACCGACCCGTCCCCGAGGTTGAAGACCTGGTAGCCGTCCCTGGTGATGACCGCCCCCTCACCGTCGTCCAGCGGGACGACCTTCTTGGTGTGCTCCAGGAAGGGGGCCACGTCAGAGCCCGCGAACATCTCCCCGTCTCCGATTCCCAGCATGAGGGGGCTCTCGTGCCTTGCGGCCAGGATCATGTCCGGCTCCTTCTGGGATACCACAAGGAGGGCGTAGCTGCCGTCCACCTCCCTGAGGGCCTTGATGAGGGCGGATTTCAGGTCCCCTTCGTAGGCCTCCTCCAGGAGGTGCACGAGGCACTCGGTATCGGTCTCGGAGACGAAGACGTGGCCCTTCGACTCGAGTTTCTCCCTGAGTTCCTGGT
>JAADFM010000008.1 GCA_013152845.1 Methanobacteriota archaeon
CATCGAAATCCTCCAGGGCGCGCTCCCTCAGTTCAGCAAGCTTCTTCTCGGCCATGCCGGGATAGTGTTCGAAGACCAGCTTCTCCACCTCTCTGCCCCTGGAGAAGTCCCTGACAGTACCCAGGAATGTGACGATACCGCCTATCCTCTTGGAGGCCGCCTTCACCCTCTCTATCTCCTCTTCCACCGAGAAATCCGCTTCCTGGATGCGTATCATGGTATCACCTGCTGCCGCAGGTCGGGCAGTCCGGGTTTTTCCTGGTCTCCAGGACCTGGTAGGAGTTGTCACCTAGGTCTGCCACCAGGAGCTTTCCTGCCAGGGTCTCGCCCACGCCTGTTATAAGTTTAACGGTCTCTGCGGCCTCCACCATCGCCAGGAATCCCGCGGTGAACCCGATGATGGGGAAGACCGCCTTCCTTTGCGGGGCCACTGGGATGACGCACCTGAGGCAGGGCGACTTCCCCGGGACCACGGTGGTGGCCTGTCCCCTGAGCCCTTCCACCGCTGCGTGGACCAGGGGGATGCCCAGCCCAACGCATGCCTCGTTGAGGAGGTACCGGGTATCGAAGTTGTCCAGGCAGTCCACCACCACGTCCGAGCCTTCCACCAGTCCCCTGACGTTTTCCCTGCTGACGGGGTCTTTTATGACTTCGATTCTGATACGTGGGTTCAACGCCCGCAGTTTTTCCAGGGCGGAATCGGCCTTTGCCCGTCCCACGTCCCCCTCCCAGTGGAGTACCTGCCGGTTCAGGTCAGGGGCGTCCACCTCCTTGTAGTCGCACAGTGTCAGCCTCCCCACCCCGGCGGCTGCGAGGTAGATGGCCAGAGGGGAGCCCAGGCCCCCCAGCCCCACGGCGGTAACCCTCGCGCCGGCCAGCCTCTCCTGTCCCTCCTGGCCGAAGCCTTCGATGAGCATCTGCCTTGAATAACGTTCGAAATCCGGCATATCATCCCCCCGAGACCGGGGGGAAGACCGCGACCTCGTCCCCGTCCTTCACCCGGGTGTTGGCCTCCACCACCTCCTGGTTCAGGGCGAAGATGGCGTTCCCCTCTTCCAGGACCTTTCCAAGCCCCGGGTAGTTCTCCTTGAGCCCCTCCAGGAGCTCCCCGAGGGTTGCCCCGCCCCGGGGTTCCACCTCAATCTCGGCCTTGCCCACCTCATCCCGGAAACCTGCAAAGAACCTGATTCTTATCATCTCATGTACCCGGGCAGCTAATTTCCTCCGTGGTTGGGGCAGTGGGTGTACCCGCAGCTCCTGCACGGTCCCCTCATGGAGGGCAGGGGCGGCTCACCCTTGATGCCTTCAACCAGCTTGACGGCCTCCCCGACGTCCTCGGCGGTCCCTTCAAGGAGGAACATCCTGGGGTTTCCGGCGGAACCGTAGTCCCCCGAGCCCATGGGTTCGGCATCCACGCCGAAGAGGATGTCGAAGGCCTCGACCTCTGTTATGACCTCACCTGTGACCGGCATCACCCCCACGGGAATCCCGGTGGAGTGCCCCATCCTGTAGATGCCCGCCCGGCAGGAGATATCGCTGATGGACCCCGGTACCAGTTTGTCCAGGGTCACCGGTATCACCCCCCGGGCCTTGATGACCCCCAGGACCTTGGCGACGGTCCCACCGGTCTCGCTGGCCAGCATCACCCCGCATACCCCGTCCATGTCTATGGCGTTGGCGCCTTTGATGAAGACGTCCCCGGGTCCCATCCTCTTGACCACCTCGGCGGTGGTTTCCTGCACGGGTTCCCCTTTCTCGAGCACGATTTCCCCCAGCCGGTCCTTCTCCGGGACCACGCAGGCACCCAGTTCGTCCAGAAACCCGGCTGCGTAGCGTTCCTTCTCCATCTCCCTGCCAAGCAGTTCCTCTGCCACATAGGCGTTGGTTGTGCCCAGGGCGATGGCAAGGATTCCGTCCTCCAGGGCGGTCCTCACCCCCCGGTGGCGGGCCACGGCCTTGGCCACGAGCCTCTTGGCTTCTGGGGTCGTAAGAACTACCTGGGCCTTCATGTTATCCCTAGTCCGCCTTCTAATCGATGTCCATGCCGTTATCTTCGGCGAGCTTTTTTACAATCTCCACACCCTTGTCCCTTTCCTCCTTGGAACCCACCAAAAAGAAGCGCATGAAGGAAGGCATCCTCTCCTCTATGCCGGCCTTCAGTGCGGCAAAGGAGACCTCCACGTGCATGACCTCCACGTCCACGTCCTTGAGGGCGTCTGAAAGTTTGAAGATTATCTCCCTTTCAAGGATGTGGCCCACCATTCTTATCTCGGTCTTTTCCTCGAGCAAAAAACCACCTCAGGTTTTTATACTACAGCTTAAAAGATTTTCTAACATGATGCCCGTCTATGGTGAGAGGGCCCTCCTCTTGAAGAGGCACCTGGTCGTCGCAGACCTCCACATAGGCGTGGAAAAGGAGCTCCGGGACAGGGGCGTCAGGGTACCCCGGCAGCTCCCCAGGATGGAGGCAAGGGTCACCGCCCTAATCGAGGCCACAAGCCCCAGGGGTTTGGTGGTCCTGGGCGACCTCAAGCACAACATCCCGGGCATCAGCCGGGACGAGTACAGGGACATCCCGCCCTTTATCGAAGCCCTCCGGGAGATGGTCGAGGTGACACTGGTCAAGGGCAACCACGACGGGGACATCGAGAGGCTCCTGCCCGGCGTCGAGGTGGTAAAGACCCTTGAGCTCGGCGGGCACCTCCTGGCCCACGGCCACCTCAGGCTGGATGGCCTGGATTACAGGGGCATAATCATTGCACACAACCACCCCTGCGTCTCCTTCAGGGACGAGCTCGGGGGGGTCTCCAGGGAGAGCGCCTGGTTGCGGGCGCGCCTGAAGCCCCCGGTTTTGGAGGAGCTCGGCCTCAAAGGAGGTCCAGAAATCGTGGTCATGCCGGCATTCAACGAGATCCTGCCCGAGACGGCGGTCAATGCCGGGACGGCCCTCCTCGGACCCCTCTTCAGGGCAGGGATGGTGGATGTGGAAAACGCCGAGGTCGTACTTCTGGACGGGACCCACCTCGGGAGGGTAAAGGACCTGCGGTGAGGGGCGGGTTGTCCCTCAAACCGTCCCGAAAAAGAAGGCCACCAGGGCCATGGCCATGCCCTTTTTCAGGGTGGCCTGCCCCTTCCTGGCATTTTCGGGATTCGCCTTCTTTGTGGTCAGGAAGGGATGGAAGATAAGGGCATCGGTCAGCAGGATGAGGGCCAGGTACACACCCCTGTTCTTGACAAGGCCCAGGATGCCCGGCAGGGGACTGATGACCACTGCCGTCACCGCGAAGAATCCCGCTATGAAAAAGGCCTGGTTCAGCCCCATCCTCATGGGCAGGGTGACCACATGCCCCCTGTCCCCCTCGTAGTCCTCGATGTCCTTGAGGATCTCCCGGGCGGTGTTGACCAGGAAGGCGCAGATGGCGAAGACCAGGACTGCGGCCAGGTTCCCCATGCCGACGATACCGCCGAAGAGGAATGGGGAGGCCACAAGATAGCTCACCACGAAGTTCTTCAAGAGCCCCCCGGCCTTCTTTATCCTGGAGCCGTAGGCATAGAGGAGGAGGGAATTGAAGCCGGCCAGGAGGAGGGCAGGGAGGTTGATAACAGCAGAGATGGCAACCCCGGAGAGGAAAAGGCCCAGGCCGTAATAGTGGGCCGTCCTGAGCCCCATCCTCCCGGAGGGCAGGGGGCGTTCCGGCCTGTTCACCCTGTCGATATCGTAGTCGTAATAGTCGTTGATGACGTTGCCTCCACCGCAGACCAGGAAGGCCACGGCCGCGGCAAGGAGGGTGAGTTCCAGGGGGATGCCGCCCCCTGCAATCATGATGCCAAGGACCACGGCCACAGCAGCGATGAGGCAGTTGTGGGGCCTGAGAATCTGGATGTAGGGGTTCATGCAGGAAATATTTAAATGGGTATTGTTTTAATAACCTATCGCACAAGCAGGCACCACCGAGCCCTAGCGAGGTGGCGGCTTTTGAGTGAGGCCAGCGGTAGCGCAGCCGAGCGAAAAAGCCCCGTAGTGTAGCGGTCAATCATGCGGGACTCTGGATCCCGCGACGACGGTTCGAATCCGTCCGGGGCTACTCATCTTTTCCAAAAGTAATTTAAGGCCGCCACCCTTATATTCAAGTGACTGAAAGCACCACCCCGCGCCAGTTGTGGGTGTCGGCTTTTGAGTGAGGCCTGCGGCAGCGCAGCCGAACGAAAAAGCCCGGTAGTGTAGCGGTCAATCATGCCGGCCTTTGGAGCCGGCGACAGCGGTTCGAATCCGCTCCGGGCTACTGGAGATAGAAGATGAATCGGCAACCCGTCCTGGCATTCGCCCTCCTGGCCGTCCTGGTCATCTTCCCAGGCCAGGTATGCGGGCAGTGCCCCAAGCACGTCTATTACCTCTCGGAGGGGTATTCCTTCCAGGAGGGCAACCTGGTCTTCAACTACCTGGACATGGATGCAGACGAGGGAGGCGTGCAGGCCGCCGCGGTCACGCGCCCCGGGGAGTACGCAACCGTTGAGCTCAGCTGGACGTGGGGGCAGCCATGTCCTGAATGCACCGTGAGCATCAGCGCATGGGGGGACTGGTCGCAGGTTGAGCTGGCCCGGGTATATTCAGGCCGGAAGGGGGGCTTCCCGAGGACGGCCGTGGTGCCCATCTCCTTCAAGGTCCCTGATGAGCCCGGGGAGTACCGCTTCCGGGTAATCTTTGCCTATGACCCGGACTATTCCGGGGACTTCCATGCCTCTGCCGGGTGTTCGCCCGAGGCGTGTGAGGCGTGGGGCGGGTGCTATCTCCTGGTGGCAGAGGGGAGACTGAACGTGACGAACCAAATCCCGGAAGGCCGCCCGCCATTGGTGAGGATAACCAGCCCGGTGCCTTCCTCGATTTCCGGCATCGCACAGCTCAACCACTCCGCCGTGGTCACGATAAACGTCCGGGTGGACGACCCCGATGCCAATGTATCGGTCTTTGTAGACGGGCAGAAGATAGGCGGGGGCGTCCCCCTGAGGTGGGATACGGGGAGCTACGCACTGGGCAGGCACGAGCTCGTGGTCGTGGCCAGGTCCCCGGGAGGGCAGACGGGGTCGGATACCATGACAGTGGTGCTGACTAATGCCACCCCCCTCGGGCAGCCGCCGCAGCCGGCATGGAGCGTCACATTCGCCCAGGGCATCCGGGACTACGACATGACAGCCGACAGGATAGCCGTGGCGGCGGGGGAGAAGATAATCCTCTTGGACATGCAGGGCAGGGTGGTGTGGGAGTACCGTTCCCCCTTCCCTGTGGACGACGTGGAGCTCCAGGAAGGGGGAGGCTCGGTCCTGGCTGCCGGTGGCCGGGTTCTGTACCTCCTGGATGCCGCAGGGGAGCTCCTCTGGAACAGGAGCCAGGGGACTGGGATTGACGGGATGGCCTTTTCAGGGGACAGTATCGCCGTGCGCTCCGGGAGCAACCTGTACCTCCTCAACGACAACGGGACGCTCCAGTGGTCTGCCACCGCCACCGGGCTTGAGGGCCTGTGCCTGCTTGCCCCCGACAGGATAGTATCGGGTTCAAGGGATGAGGTCTACCTGTTCCGGAACGGGACCCTCCAGTGGACCTACCCCACAGCCGATGTCGGGAAAATCCTGGTCCACGGCGGGACCATATTCGTCAAGGCAGGGGAGCGGATAGTATTCCTCAACGAATCCGGGACCCTGGAGGGGAGTCTTGAGACCGGCAACATCACGGATTTTGCGGTATCCGGTGGGGAGCTCCTGGTCCTGGGGGACGGTTCCATTACGGCCTATACGCCCTCCGGCGAGCTCCTCTGGCGGTGGCCCGTGGACGGTGGAGAGGCACTCGCTGCGTCGGGCTCGGCGGTCGCCTACCTGAAGGATGGAGGGATATACGTCCTTGCCCCGCCAGGGCCCGAGGTGGAGCCGGCCCGGGAGATAACCCGGGAGCTGGCCGCTATCTTGGGAGGGGGCTTTTTGTTCCTGGTGATTCTGGCTGTCGCAGTCTGGAGGATGAGGAGGCGGCCGGAGGAGAAAGAGGAGGAAGGCCCTGCGGTAGTGCCCCCGGCAGGGCCGGTGGAGGAGGGGACCGGTGCCCGCCCGCCAGGCCCAGAGGTCACCGAGAGCAGGGTGATGGTCAGGGTCAAGAACGCCCGCAACGGCAAGCCGGTGGCCGGTGCCCGGGTATCCCTGGGAGAGGAGGTGAAGGTCACCGATGAGCGGGGCAGGGCGGTATTCGCCCGGGTCCCGGTGGGCAATTACCGGCTGAGAGTCGAGGAACCCTCCTACAGGAGCATGGAGAAACAGGGCGTCCTCAGGTGGGAGGAGGAGTTCATAGACGTGGAGATGGCGCCCGCAGTCACTTCCACGGGCATGGACTTCCAGCCCAGGATTCAGGGGATTGCGGACTCCCTGGAGGCCAGCTACGAGAAGGCCGCCGTCTACGACAGGTGCATCCCCGGCTTCCTGAGGGGCATCGGCCGTGATTTCATCGAGCTGGTGAGGGAGGTCACCTATTCCCCGGAACTCTACAGCGGGGACAGGGCGCGCCTGGAAGAGGTGCTGGACGTCCTGGAGGGGATATGCCGCGGCCTCGGTGAGGTCATGACCGACTGGAAGAACATGCGCCTCTACCAGGCCAGCCTGGAGCTGGGGGACGCCGATAACGAGTGCAGGGGCAGGAAGGTGCGCGCCGGGGAAGGTCTCGGGGAGGTGTTCGCCGACCCCGGGGCGTATATATCGAAGAACTACCCGCGTCTCGAGCGGGAGATATCGGAGCTGGATGCTGCCATCAACTCGCGCATGAAGGAGCTGACCATCCTGCCGGTGGCGAACCTGTGGAAGCTCTCCCGGGAGCATCTGACAGATGCCCAGGAGGGCGGGGTCAGGGGTGCCTTCTCCCTCTTTGCCGCTGAGGTGCTCTCAGAGAAGGTCCGCGAGATGCTGGAAAAGGAGGACGTGCTCAGGCGGCTAGGCTTCAGCCTCCTCTAGCCTGTCCTTTCTGACGACCACGTCCCCCACAAGGCCGTCGAGCTCGTCCTGCCTGAACCTCTGGAACCCGAGGGTGATGCGGGCCACCAGCCACAGGAAGACCAGGCTCCAGAACAGGCCGTATACCACGAAGGCCCGGAACACCGCCTCCTTCCTCTCCTCCAGCTTGCGGGCGTATTCCTGGCTCACCTGCGCCTCCTTCAGTTCCCCGGCCACCCTGTATCTCTCCCCCGCGGCGGCGTACTCCTCTATGGCCTCTGCGTAGAGGGCGGAGACCTCCTCGTAGTTGAAGGGGTTCAGGACCAGGTAGGCGTCCTCGAAGACGAACATCTTCTCATCGGCCCTCGAGAGCTTCTCGTCCGCCGACATCTTGAGTGCACTGGCCTCCTCCAGGCTCTGTGTGTACCTCCTTTCCATCCGGGCCCGCCTGTCCTCGAATTCCCGGGCAGAGTCGGCATCGCCCAGGAGGGCGTATATCCTGCTGGCCCGCTCATAGTAGAGGGCTGCGGATTTGTAATCCGTCTCCTCGGAGTTCCCGGCCTCCTCCACGAGGGCATCGAGGACGTCCTCTGCCCCTGCCACCCATATCCTCTGGGCCAGGTCCTCCACGCTGGAGGAATAGAGTTTCAGGTCCGCATCGTAGATGTTGGAGTTCCCTATCCGGATCTTGTTCAGGGAGTCGTGGGCGGCTATCACCAGGTCTCCGGCCCGGGAGAGGTCACCTTTCTCCATGCTCCTGTAGGCCTCTTCCAGGAGGTTCAGGAAGGAACGCGTCCCGCTGTATACGGACATGACCATGGCGATTTTTTTGATTTCGGTCTTGTCTCTTCCCGCCTCCAGGAGGTTCAGGGTCTCCCTGATGAGGGTCCCTGTCTGGGGGCTTGCCTCCACCGGTGGCCTCTCGTCCAGGTACCTTACGGCCTCGTCTATCCCCGGGAAGTAGACCTGGACCACGGCCCTGAGGGTCTGCGAGCCCGCATAGGCCGTGTCTATGGTGAAGCTCCACTCCCTCTTCCCGAGCCTTGCATCCTGGGGCAGGTAAACCGAGAAGACGAACTCCTCCTTCGCCCCCGGTGCGATGTAGTCGTGGGAGGAGTAGGTGACCCATCCCTCCTCGCCCCCTTGCAGGGATATGGAGAGGTTCTCGATGGGGGTGAATCCTCCTGCCTCTTCTATCACCAGGCTTTTCCTTGAGAAGTCCTTGCCTGTCTCGAAGGTTATCTGGCCGAAGTCGAGGGTGCTGGATTCCAGGACCATCTCGGGCAGCGGGATTTCGTAGCTGGCCTTCTCGGCCGTGACGTTGGCATCCCCGCCGGCGGTTATCAGGGGCGAGACCTGGTAGGTACCCGGGGTCACCCCTCTCTCTGGGACCGAGACCCGGACCTCCACGCTTTTGAGTGTGGAGGCCGGGATATCCCCGATATCCCTCTCGTAGTCCAGGGTGATGGGTCCCCCGGCTTCCAGGCGGAGGGAGACGTTCCCGGCATCCCTGTAACCCATGACCTCCAGGAGCTTCAACGTCCTGGTGAAGTTCGAGCCCGCTTTGACGTCCCCCCATTCCGGGGTATCCCAGCTGGCCTCGATGGTGGCGGGGGGATGCCTGACCTCGAGTGTTATGTTAAAGGTCTCCGTGGGCACGCCACTGCCGCTGATTTCGAGGCTGAGGTAGTGCTTGCCCTCCCCGGTGCTCGCCGGAATGGTGACGTTGAGGTACACCTTCTGGGAGCCCACGCCCGGGACATCGAAGGAGGTCCTGTCCAGGGATACCTCCGCCCCCTGCACCCCGCTTGCGCTGGCAGAGAGGCCTGTGACGTGGAGGGTGGTGTTCTCCTCCAGGTTCCACACGAATAAGGCCAGCTCCTCGGTGAAGGTCACCCCGGGCCCCTTGGGTTTGTCGAACTCATAGTACACGTAGGTGTTCGGTATGGTGACGTCCCCTGACTGGGCCGATACCGCCGGCACGAGTAGGGCGATGACCAGGACTAAGGCTCTAATACCCTTCATTGCCCTTCACCTGTACGAGTTCGTTACCCAGGGAGCAGTCCAGGGAGTCGTTGTACCATGTCTTGAGGACCCGGATGGTGTAGAAGGCCAGGAGCGTTATCACGATGCACAGCCCCGCGAAGTAGATGGCCAGCTGGAAGACCAACAGCCTCCTGGCCTGCTTGATCTCTCCCAGGAGGTTCTGTGCCTGGTCTATCTTCTCCTCCTCGCTGTGGTACTCGTATATCTCGAGGGCGTCCCCGGCCATGAGCTGGGACCTGCGCAGGAGTTTATATGCCGTAACCCGGGAGAAGAATCCCTCCCTCAGGAGGGGGGCGGCGGTGGCGTAGGCGGCGCTGGCCTCCCGGAAGAGCCCGTCAGCGGTCTCCATGTCCCGGGAGTAGACCTCCTCCAGGGCCTGGGCCTTTATCTTGAAGCTTGCGGCCTCCAGCTCAGACCCGGCCAGCTCGTAGGCACGTCCGGCCTGCCGGTAGAAGGCGATGACCTTCTTTGTCTGATTAGTGCTCCCAGCCTCCAGGGCGTAGCTGTTTGCCAGGTTTACCAGGAAGGCGGAAACCGCCTGCTGGGCGGAGTTCACCAGGTCCTCTGCCTCCACGTCGAAGCTCTCGGCGCCTTCCTCGATGGTGGCGGTCTCGGCCTTCAGCTCCTCGGCCAGCTCAACCGCCCTGGCGTTGTCCTCGGGGTCCGGTGAGCGGGAGAGCCGGTAGGCGGTATCGAACTTCTCGATGAAGGACTTTGACAGGACCCCCAGGGAGTAGAGGTCCTCGGGACAGGTCCCCCTCTCCCTGCTGTAGAACATCAGGAGGATGTCCTGTTTGACGCTGTTGAGCTGGGGGTACTCGTTGAAGGCCTCGGAGTTTGCGTCCCTCAGCTGGCGGACGAGCTCGTTGCAGTCCTGGGCGTGGACCCCGCCTGATGCGAGGAGAACCACGGAAAAACAAACCGCCAGTGCCACGAGTCCTCTCATACACCCAATATCTTGGACAATAACAATAAATACCTTTTTAGGGCCGGCTGAACTCACCGAGTTTTGCGGCCAGGACCCCCATGGCGGTGCAGGTCTCCAGTGCAACGTTCCTGCCGGTGAATTCGAGGTGGTACCCGGCGTCCTTCAGGAGCCTTGCCGGCAGTCCCTGGCTCCCCAGGCCCATGAGGATGAGCAGCGGCCCTTCCATCTCCCGCAGCTCGGAAAAGCCCAGCCTCTTCTTCCCGTCCGGCCTGGAGGTCGTGGCCACCACCGTCCATCTACCCTCCGTCCCCCCAGGTTCCGGCATACCAGCCACCGCCAGCCTGCCCTCTTCACGCAGTTTCAAGAGGTAGCTGCCACCCTCGCCCAGCTTGCTCTCCCTCCCGACCCGCTCGATGAGGGTATCCTCATCAGGCACCGGGAAACCCAGGAGGCACAGGTTCAGCCCGAAGGCATAGCAGAGCGGTCCCGCCCTGGCCGCACCCCTGACATGGGCCTCCCGGAGCCTGTTTCCCCGGTAGGTGTTGACAAGGCCCAGGGTGATTCTCCCGCCCATGGCATCCGGGTCCGGGAGCCCGCCTCCCTGCCCTGCCGGTTCCCTCCCCCTCCCTCCTGGCTCCATGCCGGCAGGTTCCCAGGCCACCCTGACGCCCGCCCGTTTCATGCTCCGCCTCGTCCCTTCCCAGGCCTTCTTCCTCTGAGAGGGGTCTTCCATGCCCTCGATGACTTCCAGAATGGCGTCGAAGTCCCTTATACCAGCCCTGGCCGCCTCCCGTGCCACCTCCGCCAGGACCTCGGCCCGCCTCCACTCCTGCTCGACCTTATGAAGCGCCCTCACCGCCCTTGAGAAGACCTCACCCGCCTCCCGGCCCGAAGCCGCCATGAACCTCCCGACCCATGCCAGGGCCTGGGCCCGGTAGTAGGGGTCCCCTATCCCCCCAGCCCGGTCAATGAGGGGCCCGAAATCCGCCCGCCCGTCCCCGGAGAGTTTTCGGGCCTCCCGTTTGACCTTCCGGGCATAGGAGGGCCAGTGGGGGTGGCCTTTCCTTTTCCTGTCCATGGTGGATTCTTCATGGCCGAAATATTTAATAGGTGTGTTAGCCGTTGAGGTAACATATGTTGCTCAAGGCCCTGGCAAGCGAGACCCGCAGGAAGATGCTGAAGCACCTGGCGGAGGAGGAGACCCACATAACCGGCCTGGCCAGGGCCCTCGGGATATCGGTGCCGGTGGCGGCCAAACACGTCAAGCTCCTTGAGGAGGCAGGTCTTGTGGAGAGGACGAGGTTCGGCCGCAGTCACGTCCTGAGGCTGAGGCCGGAGCGCATCCCCTCGGACGCCATCTGCATGGACCTGGATTTCCTCACCAGGAGCCATAAGGTGGAAATCCCCAGGGGCTCCAATGTCCTGGACGTGCTCAGGATGGTCTCCGGGGTGGAGATACAGCAGGTGGGCAACAAGGAGTTCATCACCTCGGTCGACGGGGAGAAGGGATACTACATCTACGAGGTGGACGGCTCCCTCCCGGACAAGCCCATGGACGAGTACAGGATAGAGAAGGACACCGTCATCAGGCTGAAGAAACTGGTCCCCATAAGCAGGAAGGAGATGGAGGTCAGGCTAAAGGACTAGAATCCCAGGATGCCCTCGGTGCCGTCTTTCTTTATCTTTTCCTTGGCGATGGAGTAGAGGAGGTCCACGGCCCCGTCCGGGTCCGTGTAATAGCCCTCGACCACCCGGTGGATGTCGGCATTGGAGAGATGGTAGTCCATCATGGTCTTCAGGATGGCCTCCCGTCTGGACACCTCCTCGTTGAGCTCCTTGACCGAGAGGCCTGTCAGGGACGCCAGTTCCTGGATGATTCGCCCGTTCATGATGTTGGTGTTGAGCTTGTCGGTCTTTGTGTCATATGCGAAGAGTGTGTTGGTCAGGATGTTGTCCCCCTCCCTCCCTGCTATCTCGGCCACCTCGAAGACCCTCCTGTAGAACCGGTCCCCCTTGGTGTAGCGCTTCTGGGCGATGATGAGGTTCAGGGCCGGAATCATCATGTCCGGCACGTTCATCGGGTGGCTTCTGATTCTGGTCAGCGCCTCCCTGCAGGAGTTTGCGTGGATGGTGGCCATGCAGCCGTCGTGACCGGTGTTCATGGCAGAGAAAAGTGTCAACGCCTCGCTGCCCCTGACCTCGCCCACGATTATCCTGTCGGGCCTCATCCTGAGAGCGTTCTTCAGGAGGTCGTCCATGGTGACCTCGTTATCGCCGCTTGTGGCCGGGGGCTTCGTCTCCAGGGCGACCCAGTTCTCGTGCTCGAAGGCCAGTTCCTGTGTGTCTTCTATGGAAATCAGCCTCTGGTTGTCGGGGATGAACCCCGAGAGGGCGTTGAGGGTGGTGGTCTTGCCCGAGGCGGTGCCCCCCACGATGAGGATGTTGGCGGGTTTTACCCCCAGGCCGTCCACCACAAGCCAGAGGAAGGCCGTCAGCCCCACGTCCAGGGTCTCCAGTTTCAGGAGGTCCAGGATGGTCAGGGGCGTGGTCTTGAACCTCCGGATGGTGATGGAGGAGCCCTTGGGTGAGACACTCTGGAGGGTGGCATTGACCCTCGAGCCGTCGGGAAGCCGGGCGTCCAGCAGGGGGTTTTCAGGCCCCACGGACCTCCCTGCGTAGTTGCCGATTTTTTCGATTATCCTCCTGATTTCGTCCTCGCCGAGGGTGACGTCGGTCTTTATCATGCCCTTGTAGCGGTCGTAGACGAAGACCGGGATGTCCTGCCCACCACCATGATTTCCTCCAGGTCCTCGTCGAAGATGAAGGGCGTCAGCTTCCCCAGGCTGCCGTGGGAGTAGAGGTAGCAGTCTATGGCCCTCTCATCGAACCTGTCCCCCAGCTTCTCCTTGATGTCCTCCTTTATCTCCTCGAAGTCCTCCCTGGTGATGAATATCTCCTTGAAGAGACTGCCCAGGTAATTGGGTCCAAGAACCTCTTCAATCTCCCTGATATCCTTGGAAAACTGGTTGCAGTTGCAGTCCATTTTTTCAGAGGTAGTCGTAGCTCTTCCCGGTCTTCAAGAGCCCTTTGCTTTCAATCTCGTCCATCCTCTTGAGCTCCTTTATGGCATCATGGAGCTCTTCCAGGGTGCTGTCCGGGTGCCGGTAGTACTCCTGGACGAAATGGTGGATGTCGGTGTGGGTCAGGTTGTAGTCCACCATGAGCTCGAGGACCAGTTCCCGCTTGTACATCTCGTCGTCCAGCTCCTTGATGCTCATGTTGCTCAGGGAGGAGAGTTCCTGGATGAACCTCCCGTTGAGGATATTGGTCTCGAGTTTTCCGGCCTTGGGGTCGAACTCGAAGAGGGTGTTGGTCAGGATGTTTGCCCCTTCCCTCCCGCCTATCTCGGCAACCTCGAAGACCACCCTCTTGAGTTTGCCGCCGTGGGTGAACCTCCTCTGGGCCACGATGAGGTCCAGGGCGGGAATCATGACCTCGGGCACGTTCATCGGGTGTGTCTGGATTCTGGTGAGTGCCTCCTTGGCCGAGTTTGCGTGTATGGTTGCCAGACAGCCGTCGTGGCCGGTGTTCATGGCGGTGAAAAGCGTCAGGGCCTCGGGCCCCCTGACCTCACCCACGATTATCCTGTCGGGCCTCATCCTGAGGGCGTTCTTCAGGAGGTCGTCCATGGTGACTTCCTTGCCTTCCTTGTCCGGTGGCCGGGTCTCCATGGGTATCCAGTGGCTGTGCTTGAGGTTTACCTCCAGGGTGTCCTCTATGGAGACTATCCTCTGGGTCTCGGGGATGAAACTCGAGAGGGCGTTTAAGGTGGTGGTCTTGCCGCTGGCCGTACCCCCGATGATGGCGATGTTGGCAGGCCGGAAGCTCAGCCCGTCGGCGCACAGCCAGAGGAAGGATGCCAGCTTGGTGTCCATGGTCTGGTACCTGAGAAGGTCGAGGACGGTCAACGGCTCAATCTCGAACTTCCTGATGGTCAGGGTGGAGCCCCGGGGGGTGATGTCCGAACGGGTGGCATTGGCCCTCGAACCGTCGGGGAGCCTGCCGTCAAGGAGGGGGTTGTTTGGCCCGAACTCCCTGCCCGAGTAGTTGGCGATTTTGGTGATAAGCCTGTCGATTTCCCTTGCCTCGATGTATATATCGGTGGCCCTCATCCCCTTGTCCTTTTCAAAGACATAGACCGGCTCGTCGTAGCCGATTATCATGATTTCTTCGTAGGCAGGGTCTATGACCAGGGGGGTTAGGTCACCCAGGGAGAACTTGTGGTTGACATAGCACTCGATGGCCTCGTCGGAGAACTTGCCCCCCAGAGCGGACCTGATTTCGTCCTTCAGCTTCTTCAGGTTCTCGGCATCGGTATAGAAGATGTCGGTCAGGGTATCCCCCAGGAGTCCGTCGATTTCTTCCATTTCCCTACGGTACTGATTGCAAATTTTCATCACCCTCAGTCAATGTTTCCGCCATAGTATTTATTGCCGGTACGATATAACCTTTTTCCATGAGGTTCCTGGGCGTCCATCACCGCCACCAGATGTCCATAGCCGAGGTGGAAGACGTCATCCACGATGAGCGGCCCGAAGCCGTCTGCGTGGAGCTGCCACCCGACGATTACAGGAAGTTCCTGGAGGTCAGCTCCTATCTGGAGACCGAGATGAAGGTGGCGATGGTGACGGCATGCGACCTGGGGGCGGAGGTATTCCTGGTGGACTGGGAGAAGTCCCTGCTTGAGCGGCGGCTGCGGGGGATAATCCCGGGAGGCAGCCGGGAACTCTGGGAGAAGTTCGCCGCCGGGGACGTCCCGGGTTTCTTGCGGAGGGTGCGGGACGAGGGCCGGGACCTCGCGGCCGTCCAGGAGGTCCTGCTGAAGGATAGGGATGCGGTGATAGCCCACAAGATAGCCAGGGTGGAGGAGGGGACGGGCGGATCCATGGTGGCGGTCCTAGGGGCAAGCCACGTGGATGGGGTGAGGCGCTTCCTCGAGAACCCGGAGGAGAGGGAGGCCTTCATGGGGAAGAGGAGCATCCAGCCCGGGCGGGTCCTCAGGCTCCCCTGCGATGAGGTCTCGGTCTACTACTGAAAGAAGTCCTCCAGCCTCCTCTGGTATATCCGGTCCCGGAGGATGTGGCTTGTGTGGAGCCACCAGTCCAGGTGGATGTCGAGCCTTGTGCGCACGTACCCCAGGGTCTCCTTCAGGCTGTCGAACTTCCTGGGCGCGCCCTTGAGGGCCTCCCGGACGTTCTCCCTGACGTTCCAGACCCCAACGGGCATGATGTAGCCCGGGTGGGCCTCCCTGAGGATGACCACCGTGGCCTGCCTGCCCTCCTTCCTCAGGTGGTCTGAGACCGCCAGGCGGGCGGCGTAGTAGCAGCCCCCGATTTCGGCGTATTCGCTCCTGCCGTGGTAGCCCTCGTGGGAGGAGAAGATGGCCACCTCCTTCCCGTCGGGGTTCCAGGTGGTCCCGGGGTACCATGCCTCCACCAGCTCGTAGCTCCATGCCGCCGGGACCATGATGACCAGGAAGCGGTTGTCCAGGTTCCAGGACTCGTAGACCCGGTACTCGTTTATCAGGGGGTTGGCCTTTATGCCCTCCACCAGGGTCTTGGATATGGTGTCGTCCACCGCGGTAATGCTCCACCGGGTGGGGACGAACCTCCGGTTGTCCTCGATGCCGAATGCCCCCACGCTGAATGCACGCTGGATCTTCGAGACCGGGGTCCCCCTGTCATAGAGGTGCACCACGGCCTCCCCTGCCTTGAGGTCGGTGTCGTAGTAGGCCTTCTCTATCTTGCGGTCCATCTTCAAGGAGCTGGCGTCGAGCTCTTTCAGGGGGGCGGAGGGCCCGTGCGGCTGGACATGGTCGTCCAATGCGATGGTGCCGGCGGGCTTCCTCGCGAACCGGGCCTCCACATCGGCCGGGGAGGTGCACATGGCCAGCTCCCTTGTGAGGTCCACCAGCTTCCCGCCGCCCTCCACGTTGTGGACGTCCACGAGATGTTTTCCCCTCACCAGCTGGCTCCTGAAGGATACGATCTCTTCCAGGCTCCGCCCCACCCAGTCCTCGGGGCTGTCCAGGAGGGAGGTGTCCCCGTGCTCCGGCGGGATGAGGGGCCCCACGGCCACCCTGGGATAGCCGATTCGGCCCACAAAGACCCCCGGGGGCGATGAGCCGTCCAGGTCGAGGGAATCCACCAGGCAGGCGGTCTTGGACATGAACCTGCACCGCATCAGAATGGGACAGGAGGACTTACCGCACAGCAGCTTTGAGCCCTTGCAGAAGGCGCACCGGGAACCTGAGCCAGAAAGGGTTATCTTCATTGATGGTCCTTTGGCAGAATTTCCCTCTTTAGCTTTTTGATGGCCTTTTCGGCGTTCTCCGGCCCCACGACCTTTTCGAGGATGTTCTTCTGGAAGGATTCAAGGATCCTCCCCACGTCCTTTGGGGTCATGTATTCCTCCTCGATGTTGAGGTCCTTGAACTGCTTCTCGAACATGCGCTGGCCCATCTTCTCCCCGAACATCTCCTCCAGGCTGCCCTTTATGCTCTCCACCACGGATTTGCACCTTATCATGTCACCCTCGGTGGGCTGCCTGAAGCCCTTCAGCAGGCTCTCCACATAGGCCTCGGAAGGCTCCTTGAGGTGGTACTTCCTCATGATTTCCTCCCTGCTCGGTATCTCGGCTTCCCTCTGGGCCTCCGTGACCTCCTTTATCTTTGAGACGATTTTCCCGCGGTCAGGGACGGTCTCCCCCTCAGCCCTTTCCGCAGTTTCTTTGAGCTCCTCGGCTTTTGCCGGGGGTTCCTTCTGTTCCGCGGGGGCCTTTTCCGGCGTCTCTCCGGGCCCGGCGGGGATTTCGGGTGGGGCGGATTCAGGGGGTCTCCCGCAGAGGAGGGATATCTCTGCCATCTGTGCATCGGTGAGGGAGAAGGTCTCCAGGAAGCCGTCCTTCGGCCTGAATTCCACCACCCTCTTTTCGCCGTCTTTTTCCTTGACGTTCTCCTCGAAGATTACCAGCTTGACCTCCCCATCTTCGATGATAATCCAGTCAGAGGACATATTGTCCCCGTTGCCGGAGGTGAGGCACAGGACCCCGGTGAAACCCTGGGCCCTCCTCTCGGCGAGTTCCTTCTCCAGGGCCTCGGCATCCACCTTTCTGGAGCTCTCGAAGGTCCCCCGGCTGCAGAAGAACATTATTTCCTCGAGGGTCTTTTTGTCCAAGTCGGCCATCACTCCACCTTGAATGCATTGGAGACGAATTTGTAGACATCAATAAAGGCAACAAGCATGAAGAATGCCACCGCCACCAGGGCAATCTGCATCAGGAGGTGGCAGTACTGCCCGTACTCGCCCACCGCCCCGGGCCACTTTTTGCCCACTAGGTCCAGTAGGTCGAAGAGGACCGCGGCACCGAGACCGGTCATGGCATAGAAGAAATATCTGTAGGCATTAAGCCCGCCTCTGGTGGTGGCATACCCCCGGTACCCGTAGTACATGGCGGTGAAGCCGAATGGGGCGGACAGGAGGTTTAACGCAATCCGTATGGTGATTATGTCGGTCATTTTAGAACACCGATTTCAGGAACCTGTGCATGTCCTTGAAGGCCAGCATGAAGAACAGGGCCGCAAGGAGGAACGCCACCTCTATCAGGAACCCCACGCCCTGGACGGTGTAGTCCGCCAGTATCCTGAAGAGGAGGTCGAAGAGGAGCACGGCCCCTACCGAGGTCATGGCCACGAAGAAGTACTGG
>JAADFM010000009.1 GCA_013152845.1 Methanobacteriota archaeon
GGATCCAAATGCAGCCGCCGGGATTTGAACCCGGGTCAGAGGCTTGGAAGGCCCCTGTCCTGAACCAGGCTAGACTACGGCTGCATCGGTAGAAAAAGCCCTACCTCTTCTTCCTGGATAGGGTCCTTGTTAACATGGGCAGAAATACCCCCACGTCCGTCACGATACCCAGTGCCTGGGCCGAGCCCCTGTCGGTGAGCTTTGTGACGGTGGCCGGGTTTATGTCCACGCAGATGGTCTTCACCCTGGAGGAGGTCATGTTGCCCACCGCGATGGAGTGGAGCATGGTGCACAGCATGAGGACCAGGCCCACGCCCTTCATCTTCTTCCTCATCTCCCGCTGGGCCGCCAGGCTGTCGGTAATCACGTCAGGGATGGGCCCGTCGTCCCTGATGGACCCGGCCAGGACGAAGGGTATCCCCTTCTTTATGACCTCGTACATGATGCCCCCCTTGAGCCTGCCCCTTCTGACCAGGTTCTTCAGGGAGCCTGCCCGGTTAACCTCGTTTATGGCATAGATGTGGTGCCGGTGGCCCCCCTCGGTGGGCCTGCCTGTCTTCAGGTTCAGGCCCAGTGACGTGCCGTAGAGCTGGGACTCCACGTCATGGACGGCGATGGCGTTGCCGCCGAAGAAGACGTCCACGAACCCGTCCCTTATGAGTTTCGCCAGGGCCTCCCCCGCGCTGGTATGGACCACGGCAGGACCTGCAACCACCAGGACCTTCTTGCCCGCCTTTTTGACCTTCATTATCTCCTCGGCCACCTGGCGCACGATGGCCTGGCCCGGCTTCTCGGAGGATACCGAACTCTTCATGAACTCGAAGACCGAGTACCCCCTGGGCCGCTCCGGGGGCTCCACCCGGATGCCGCTTTTGCCCACCACCACCAGGTCCCCCTTCCTCACCTCGGATATGGGTTTTAGGGTGGCCGTCTTCTTTGCCCTGTCCACCACTATGACCTTGTCCATCTCGAAATGGTCGGTCTGGACCCATTCCCCGTCCAGGAGGACGTAGGTGGGGTGGTTGGTGGTGGTATAGAACCCGTCGGGGAGGGTCCGGTCCTTGGGGGCCTTCCTGAGCCTGAGCTTCTCCAGCTCGGGGATGACCGCCCCGGTCTTGAGGAGCTCCCCCAGGATGCGGTCCAGCTGCTCCCGGGTCCTGGCCTTCACCAGGATCCTGGCGTAGGAAGGGTCCTCCTTGTGCTTGCCTATCTCGAACTGGGTGACATCGAAGTCCCCGCCCAGGTCCATGATGGTGTCAAAGACCCTGGGCAGGATGAAGGAATCGATGATGTGGCCTTTCAGCTCGATCTCCTTGACTTCCACCTCAATCACCCACTATCATGGTCCCGACCCCCTGGTCGGTGAAGAGCTCCAGGAGGATGGAGTGGCGCACCCGGCCGTCGATGATGTGGCACTTCTCCACACCGCCCTCGATGGCGGCAGCGCAGGCATTCACCTTCGGGATCATGGAGCCGGTGACGATGCCGTCCTTCAGGAGGTCCTCCAGCTCATTCACCCGCACCTGCCTTATCAGGCTCTTCTCGTCTGCGATGTCCCTTAGGATTCCGGGCACGTCGGTGAGGACTATCAGCTTCCTGGCCTTGAGAGCGCAGGCCAGGTCGCCGGCCACGGTATCTGCGTTGAGGTTGAGACTCGAGCCGTCCCTGGCAAGGCCGATGGGGGACACCACCGGGATATAGCCCCGGCTGGTGAGGGTCTCGATAATCTCGGGGTTTATCTCCTCGGTCTCGCCCACAAGGCCCAGGTCCACCTCCTTTTCCACGCCCTCCTTCACTATCTTGGCGGGCCCCTTCTTCCTGGCCATGAGCAGGCCGCCGTCCTTGCCGGAGAGGCCCACCGCCTTCGAGCCGGAGGCGCTTATCCGGGAGACGATGTCGGTATTTATCTTGCCCACCAGGACCATCTTCACGATGTCCAGGGTCTCCTCGTCGGTGACCCGCAGGCCCTCGATGAACTCGGGCTCCTTGCCCATCTTCTCCATGGCCGCCGATATCTCCGGCCCCCCGCCGTGGACGATGACGGGCTTCATCCCCACGTACTTCAGGAGGATGGTATCCCTCACAGTCCAGTCCTTGGCCTGGGGGTCCAGCATGGCGTGGCCGCCGTACTTTATGACCACGTAGGCGCCCTGGAAGCGCTCGATATAGGGCAGGGCCTCGGCGAGGATCTCTGCCCGGTTGGTCTCAATCATGGAGGTAAAATGGATTTTGCTTCTATTTAAATCCCTCGTCCGGGGGGCTAGTCCAGGGTGGTGGTGAAGATGAACTGGGTGGTGGTGGGCAGCCTCTTCCTGATGGCCGGTATCTCGGGCCGGTAGACGAACATCTCGTCCCCATCCACCTCCTTCTCCAAGATGGTGGATATGACCCGCACCTCGGCCCGCCCGCATACCCTGGATGTCCCCCTGCCGAACCTGGCGGAGCTGAGCTCTATGTAGATTGGCAGGCGCAGCATCCGGTGCATCTCCCCGGGCAGGAGGCCGGCCAGGAACTCCAGCTCCTCCCTCCTGAAATACTGCTCCGTCCCGTCCCTGAGCCTGACCACCGGCCTCTCCTCCTTCAGGAGCCTGGCCAGGCTCTTCTTGTCCTTGGCCAGGTGGCGGTTCAGGGCCTTCAGCTGCATGGCCAGGAGCTTCTCGAAGCTCTCCATGTCCTCTGGGCAAGGGCTAACGTCCGTCAGATTAAAAGGGCGAACCCGGCCACAGCCAGGGTCAGAGAGATGAAGGCGGCGTCCCGGAGGGCGATTCCCCTGCCCCTCGACGGGACAGCGGAATCCGGGTTGTAGCCCCTGGCCAGCATGCTCTCGTAGACCCTGGTCCCCTGGAGGTAGGACATGACGAATATCATGGCAGCGGTGTACCCCAGCTGCTCCAGGATGAACCTGGGGCCCACCCTCCTGTTGCGGATGCTGAAGCAGCGGGTCCTCTGGGCGTCGGCAATCCTCTTGAACACCTCGTAGTAGTGGAAGAGGTAGCGCAGGGCCATGGCAAAGAGGAGTGCGAGTTCCCTGGGCAGCCCCATCCTCCTGGAGGAGTTCACCAGCTCCTGGACCGTGGTTGTGGAGGAGAGGACCACCATGGAGGATACCGAGACCACCATGACCGAGAGGATGAGGGCCCCTTCCCGCACCCCCTCCAGGCTCACGGTGAGCCCCAGGGGGAGGACGTAGAGGGGGGTGCCCCCCTCGATGAAGGGCTTGAGGAGGGCGATGGCACCGCCGAAGGGCAGGATGAGGAGGACCCGCTTCACGAAGAGGGAGGGTGAGAGCCCCCCGGCAACAAGGACCGCCAGGATAAACGCCTCCAGGAGGGCCAGGGCCTCCATGCGCTGGGCGAAGCCTCCCTGGCCGCTCCTGCCGATGAAGACCGCAATGAGGACTACCAGGAGGAAGGACACAATCTTCACCCTCCCGTCGAGCCGGTGGACCGGGCTGTCCTTGAGGGCCTCCCTCTCGATATCAAAGAGCTCCATCTAATCCCCCAGGAGCCTCAGCAGTTCCTTCCTGGCCTCCCCGATGGTCAGCGCCGTGCCCAGGTCATATCCCTCGTCCTTGAGGTCTTTGAGGAGCTGGGCCACGTAGGGGAGCCTGAGGTGGGACTCCTCTATCATCTCGCTTGCGAAGACCTCCTCCGGGGTGCCCTCCAGGGCCACCTGCCCGTGGTGGAGGAGGTAGACCCGGTCGGCGAAGGCGGGCACGATGTCCACGTCATGGGTGGCGATGATGGTGCTCATGCCCAGCTCCCGCAGGCGCTGGAGGAGGGCGACTATCTTGGCCACCCCGCCGGGGTCCAGGCCGGATGTGGGCTCGTCCATGACCATGACGTGCGGCTCCATGGCCAGGATGCCGGCGATGGCCACCCGCTTCTTCTGCCCGTAGCTGAGGTGGTGGGGGGCCCGCTCCTCGAACCCGGACATGCCCACCATCTCCAGGGCCTCCCTGACCCGGTGCTCCACCACCTCGGCGGCCAGGCCCAGGTTCATGGGGCCGAAGGCCACGTCCTGCCACACGGAGGGGGCGAAGAGCTGGTCGTCCGGGTTTTGGAACACAAGACCCACGGTCTTCCTCACCTGGAGGAGGTTGTCCTTCCCTATCTCCTCGCCCTGGATGAGGACCCTGCCGGAGCTGGGCTTCAGCAGGCCGTTGAAGTGCTTGAAGAGGGTGGTCTTCCCGGCGCCGTTGGCCCCTATGACCGCCACTATCTCGTTGCGGTGGGCCTCGAAGTTGACCCCCTTCAGGGCCTGGGTCCCGTCGGGGTAGACGTGGTCCAGGTCCCGGGTCTCGATTATATGCATAGATGCATAATCACGGTCTGCTTTTAATTGTTTTACTGAGGCCAAACCCTACCAGGAAGGTTACCATGGTCCCGATTACAATAGCGACAATCCCCGAGACCCCGGTCTCTCCCAGGGAGGGGACGGTGTAGTCTGGCAGGGGCGAGTTGAAGGCCAGGTAGTCCCTGCCTTCTGCCTCCTCGAACTTCTCTGCCGCACTCTCCAGGCCGTCTGGGTTGGGGGAGGCCAGATAGGGGGCCAGGATGGAGATGAGGAGGGCGACGGCCAGGCCCGCTATCACGAATCTCCTGGTCCCGGTCCTCATGCCGCCACCTCCCCGGCCAGCTCAGGGAAGAGTTCGGGGCTCACCCTCGCCACGGTGGTGACCACGACAGATGTAATCATCCCCTCTGCGATGAGCCCGATTACCGCATGGTAGAGGCCCATGAACATGAGGCCTTCAGCCAGGGGGAAGGTCCCGGCGATGGCCAGCTCCACGGCCACGGCAAGGGCCGAGACAAAGAGACCCAGCCAGCCCCCGGCGAAGGATGCGCCGAAGATGCCGAGCCTGCCTTTGAGCCCCCTGTAGGTGTAAAAGCCCACGAAGGTGCTGATTACCCCCATGTCCAGGATGTTGGCCCCCAGGGCGGTGACGCCGCCGTCGGCGAAGAGGAGGGCCTGGATGACCAGTACGATGGTCAGGAGCAGGACCCCGGCATAGGGGCTGCCCAGGAGGATGGCCGCCAGGACCCCGCCCACCATGTGGCCGCTGGTGCCCCAGGGGATGGGGACGTTCATGGCCTGGATGGCGAAGATGCCGGCCGCCAGGGTGGCGAAGAGGGGCATGCTGGCCTCCTCCATCTCCTTCCTGGCCCATGAAATCGACTTCACTACAAAGGGCAGGGCCAGGGCGAAGTAGATGGCGCACTGCCCGAGTGGTATGAATCCGTCCGGAATGTGCACAGTGTAACCTCCTTTCAAATGGTAATACTATCTTAAAAAAAGTAATACTATTTATAGTTTACTCTATCCCCTTCCCAGTCGATGTCATCACCAGCCTGCCGTGCTTGACGCCCCGGGCGGCTATGAGGGAATCGGCCAGCTCCTTTATCTCCCTGGGATTGCCCCTGATGACCAGGACCTCCAGGCAGTTGTGCTGGTCCAGGTGGACGTGCATGCTGGAGAGGACGTGGGTGTGGTGGGAGTGCTGGAGTTCGGTGAGTTTGTCCGACACGCCCCGGACGTCGTGGTCGTAGAGGAGGGTCAGGGTCCCCACGGTCTCGCCCTCGGCCTTCTCCCACTCGTCGGAGACGATGAAGTCCCGTATCAGGTCCCTTATCCCTTCGGACCGGTTGGCATAGCCCTTCTCCTCCAGGATGGCGTCGAAGCGCTCCATTAGCCTGGGGGAGATGGTCACACTGAAGCGGGTTACCTTCCCCATGGTTTCGATGTATATCATAACATTATTTAAAGTTATCGTATTATTCAAACAGACGCTCGTTTTCCTGAGGCCTGCGCGCCCGGCCTCCACATAATTAATATATCTGCTTGTAAATACCCTATCCTCATGTCAAGGGAGCTCGTGTTCCTTTTCCTCCTCCTGGCGGGGTGCGCATCCCCTGGGGGTGCCCCGGGAGGACAGGTCACGACCGCCACCGACGACCTGGGCAGGAACATAACCCTGGAGGGCTGCCCCCAGCGCATCGTCTCCCTGGCCCCCAGCAACACCGAGATACTCTTCGCCCTGGGCCTCGGGGAGAGGGTGGTGGGGGTAACCGAGTACTGCAACTACCCCCCGGAGGCCCTGGAAAAAGAGAAGGTCGGGGGATTCAGCACCGTGGACCTGGAGCGTGTCCTGGCCCTGGAGCCGGACCTCGTCCTGGCCAGCACCCAGACCGGGGAGGAGACCGTCCAGAAGCTTGAGGAGATGGGCATCCCGGTGGCGGTCCTGGACCCCGACGGCCTGGAGGGCGTGCTGGAGGACATCACCCTCGTTGGAAGACTGACAGGGACGGATGAGCAGGCCACCGCCCTGACAGGAGACCTGAGGGCCAGGATGGACGCCGTCAGGGAAAGGACCCGGGGGCTTGAGCGGCCGGCGGTCTTCTATGTGGTCTGGCACGACCCGCTCATGGGGGCGGGCTCGGGCACCTTCATCGCCGACCTCATCGAGACGGCAGGGGGCGAGAACGTGGCCCGGGACATGGAGGGCTACCAGACCATGAGCCTGGAGGTGCTGATAGAGAGGGACCCGGAGGTCATCATCGCCTCGACAGGTCCTGGCCAGCACGCCGCCTACGACTGGGTCCTGGGGGAGGAGCGCCTGAAGGGGGTCAGGGCAGTCCGGCTGGGCAGGGTCCATGCCGTGGACCAGGACCTGGTCAGCAGGGGCGGGCCCAGGATAGTGGACGCCCTGGAGGACTTCGCGGAGTTCATCCATCCCGAGCTCTACGAATAGGTGGCGGATATGGAGGTCCCGGTGGAAGGTGTGGAGCTCCGGGTTGAGGGGGACACCCTGGTGGTCTCCTCGGACTCGCCCCTGAAGGTCCTCGCCTCTGCGGTCCTGGGGGGCGGGTTCTCCCGCGTCAGGTACATAATCAACCACCACGTGGACAGGGACTACCGCAGCGGGGAGCCGGAGAAGGACCTCGAAAGGGTTGCCCGCGACCTGGGCATCCACGAGCCGGTGGTGGGCATGATGACTGCCGTACCCATGGATAAGGCCGCCTCAGAGAGCCGGGGCGCTGTGACTGCGGTGGTCACCGGGGGGGTCTCCAACGCCGTGGCCGCCGGCGAGGAGGCCGGAGGGGGCGGGACCATCAACACCATCGTCCTGGTGGATGCGAACCTCACCGAGGCCGCAATGGTGAATGCCGTCATCACCGCCACCGAGGCCAAGACCCTGGCCCTGGGGGACCTGGGGGTGAGGAGCGCCATCTCCGGGGAGGCGGCAACCGGGACCAGTACCGATGCCGTGGTCATAGCCTGCACCGGCAGGGGGCCCCTCCTGAGATACGCGGGCACCGCCACCGGGGTGGGGCGGGAGATTGCACGGGCCACAAGGCGGGCCGTGCGGGAGGCCGTGGCCGGATATGAGGGATTGTAACCCATTTGGATAACATTTGTATCCGGAAAGGATAAATATGATGGGGCCTCTGTCTCTGCACCATGAAGAGGTTCCTGCCCATCGCGCTCGTCCTCCTGCTTGCAGCGGCGGTCCATGCCTCGCCCGAGATAACGGCATGGTACAACAACGCCACAGGCGACAACTCCACCGCCATCTCGGTCCGCTCCGGTGACGGCGTGTTCTTCCAGGTCGAGGCCAACGAGACCGTGAACTGGACCTGGACCCTGGACGGTCTGGACCAGGGAAACGACCTGGCCAACTGGAGCCACACCTTCACGCTGCCCGGCACCTGCACGGTAGGTGTGGTGGGCACAAACCTCAACGGCACCACCCGGGCCCTCAACTGGACCGTCAACGTCACGGTGCCCCCGGTGATAACCTCCTGGGGCAACAACAAGACCGGCAACGCCTCCCTGGCCTTCCGGGTCCTGGCCGGGGAGACCGTCCTCTTCAACGCCTCCGCTGACCAGACCATCACCACCTGGAACTGGAGCCTAAACGGCCAAGACCAGGGCAACAACCAGCCCGCCTGGAACTACACCTTCCCCACCTACGGACATCAGCGTCCGCGGCTCAAACCTCAACGGGAGCACCCAGGCAATCAACTGGACGGTATCCTCGACCCTTGAGTTCACCGACGCCCTGGGCAACAACGTCTCCATCTCGGAGGAACCCCGGCGCATCGTCTCCCTGGCCCCCAGCAACACCGAGATACTCTTCGCCCTGGGCCTGGGGGCAAAGGTGGTGGGGGTCACCGACTACTGCAACTACCCCCCCGAGGCCTCGACCAGGGAAAAGGTGGGCGGGTACTGGAACCCCAGCGTTGAGCTGGTTGAGAACCTCACCCCCGACCTCATCCTGGCCTCCTCGGGCAACGACCTCACGACAGTCAACAAGCTCGTCACGGACTGCCAGACCCTCAACTGCACCGTGGTCGGCCTCAAGGCCTCTACCCTGGAGGACATAACCGCCAACATCAGGACCGTGGCAAGGCTGGGCAACGTGGATTCCACCGCCCTGGTCCAGGACATCACCCAGAGGGTGAACGCCGTTGAGGGCAGCACCAGCGGCATACCCGAGAACCTGAGGAAGAAGACCTTCTACGTCATCTGGGACTCGCCCCTCTACACCGGCGGGAACGGGACCTTTGCCCACGACCTCATCGTGACGGGGGCAGCAACATCGCCTCCAACATCAGCGGGTGGGCGGTGATGAACGCCGAGGTGGTCCTGGCCCTGAACCCGGAGGTCATCATCTGCTCTGGCATGGGCGGAAGCGGCGCCACCATATGCAGCAACATCCAGTCCGACCCCGTCCTCCAGCTCACCGCCGCGGTGGGCAACGGGAACATGTTCGTCATCGGCGACCCAAACATCATCGAGCGCCCGGGACCCCGCATCGCCTCCGGCCTGGAGACCGTCTACGCCATCCTGAACTTCCTCTCCGGGGACGTGAACTCCACCCAGGTCCGGATAACCTCGCCCCAGGCAGGCAGCTACGAGGCAGGCTCCACCATCACCCTGACCTACAGCACCGATGCCGCAAACCCGGTGGCCTTCTACAGGCTGGACAGCGGCTTCATCACCTCCTTTGAAAACAGCGCCGTGACCATCTCACCATCCACCGGGAGCCACACCCTCACAGTCTGGGTCAGGGACGGCAGCGGCGGCTGGGGGATGGATGCGGTCTCCTTCACGGTGAACCCGCCCCCCTCGCCGTCCTCAGGCGGCGGCGGTGGCAGCAGCCCCGTCGAGGAGGAGGTGATAACCGTCGAGACCGGGCCGGGCAGGGCCGTGGTCACCATCCCGGAAATCAGGGCAGGTAGCACGGCCTCCATCCAGGTCCCGGAGGAGGAGGACGTGCCCCTTACCGAAATCGTTCTGAAGGCCAAGCTCCTCGTCAAGGATGCCAGGATAACCGCCTCCACGCTGGATGCCCGGCCCGGTGACGTCCCCGCACCCCGGGGGGCCGTGTACCGCTACCTGGACATCAGCGCGGAGGGCATCTCCGACCGGGACGTGGATGACCTGACCTTCAGGTTCAGGGTGGACCGGACGTGGCTCTCGGATGGGGTTGACCCATCAAGCGTCAGACTGGAGAGGTTCCACGACGGACAGTGGCAGGAGCTGGAGACCACGAGACTGAGGGAGGACCCCACCTATATCTACTATTCCGCAGGTTCACCGGGCCTCTCCTATTTCGCCATCACCGGGGAGGGTACGGTCCAGGAGGAGACCCCGGCCCCCGTGCAGACCCAGGAGCCGTCGAGCCCGCCTGCCACAACGGAAGTCCCGGGCACCCCGAACCCGGTGACCCTGCCCCAGGCAGCGGAACCGGGGGCACCCCTGCCACCTGACGATGCCCCGGAGGGCAAGGGGATATGCGGCCCCACACTGGTAGCGGTTGTGGGACTTCTCCCGATAGTATTTAAAGGGGCCTCGGCCAGAAGAAGACCTGGTAGAAGATGACGGAAGAATACATGGAGCGCTTCTGGCGCTGGCGGGTGCTGACCCTGGCCCTGGCAGGTGTCCTGTTCCTGGTTATCGTAGGCGCTACCGCCGTGGGGCCCGTGGACATCCCGCCGGTGAAGGTGGCGGGAATCCTCCTTGCGAAGCTGCCTGCCGTCGGCGGTCTTGCCGGTGCCTCATGGACCCCGGTGGAGGAGAACATCGTCCTCCAGGTGCGGCTTCCCAGGATCATCCTGGGTGCCCTTGTGGGCTCGGCCCTCGCGGTGGCGGGCACGGCCATGCAGGGCCTCTTCAAGAACCCAATGGCCGACCCCTACGTCATCGGCATATCCTCCGGTGCGGCCCTGGGGGCCACCCTGGCCATCGTTTCCGGGGTCCACGGCGGCTTCTCCCTGCCGGCTGCGGCCTTCCTGGGAGCCCTGGCTGCGGCCTTCCTGGTCTACTACATCGCCAGGGAGGACGGCGCCATGAGGATGGAGACCCTCCTCCTTTCGGGCATCGCGGTGGCCATATTCTTCTCGGCCCTGGCATCCCTTTTCATGTACCTGGCCGGGGAGGACCTCCACCGGATAGTCTTCTGGCTCATGGGGGGGCTGTGGGCCCGGGGATGGGAGCACGTGAAGGTGGCGGCCCTGCCCATCCTGGCAGGCTCTGCGGGCATCCACGTCTTCGCCCGGGAGCTCAACGCCATGCAGATGGGGGAGGAGGCCGCCGTGGGGCTGGGCATTGACATCGAGGAGGTGAAGAAGGTCCTCCTGGCCCTCTCGGCCCTCGTCGCCGGGGTGGCGGTCTCGGTGAGCGGCATCATCGGGTTCGTGGGGCTGGTCATCCCGCACATGGTGCGCCTGGTTGTGGGGCCGGACCACCGCATCCTGGTGCCCGCCGCCGCCCTGGTCGGGGCATCCTTCCTCATCCTGGCGGATACCGCTGCCCGCAGCATCATCTCCCCGGCGGAGCTGCCGGTGGGCATCATCACCGCCTTCCTGGGGGCGCCCTTCTTCATCTACCTCCTGCGCAGGCGCCGGGGGGTGGGACCATACTAGACGTGGAAGGGGTCACCTGCTATTACGGGGCCATGCGGGTCCTGAAGGAGGCCAGCCTCTCTGCCGGGGACGGGGAGATATTCGGCATCATCGGCCCCAACGGCTCAGGCAAGACCACCCTCCTGCGGTGCATCAGCCAGCTCTTAAAGCCCCGGGCGGGCAGGGTGGTCATGGACGAGAGAGACCTGGCCGGGCTCGGGAAGCGGGAGCTGGCCAGGGAGGTGGCCGCCGTTACCCAGGGCCAGCCCGCGGACATCCTCTTCACCGCCCTGGACGTGGTCATGATGGGCCGCATCCCGCACCTGGGGAGGTTCCAGCGGGAGTCCGGGAAGGACCTGGAGGTGGCCCGAAAGGCCATGGAGAGGACCGGCACCTGGCACTTCGCCAACCGGCCTGTCAACGAGCTTTCAGGCGGGGAGCGCCAGCGGGTCTTCATCGCCCGGGCCCTGGCCCAGGAGCCGAAACTCCTCCTCCTCGACGAGCCCACATCCAACCTGGACATCTGCGCCCAGCTGGACATCCTGAACCTCATCAGGGGGATGGCCGATGACGAGGGCCTGACCGTCCTGGTGGCCCTCCACGACCTGAACCTGGCGGCCCGCTACTGCGACAGGATGGCCCTCCTCAGCCGGGGGGAGGTCACCGCCCTGGGGCGGCCGGAGGAGGTCCTGACCCCGGCCAACATCAAACGCGCCTTCGGCATCGAGGTGGCGGTGCGCCGCCACGAACTCACCTCCACCCTCTACATCACCCCCATTCAGCCCGCGGTGAGGGCGGCCTCGGGCAGGGGCAGGCGGGTCCACCTCATATGCGGCGCGGGCACCGGCTCCCGACTGATGAACATCCTGTCCGGCAGGGGCTACCTGGTGACGGCAGGGGTCCTCAACGTCCTGGACACCGACCACGAGACCGCCAGGACCCTGGGCCTGGAGGTGGTGGAGGAGGCGCCCTTCTCGCCCATCACGGAGGCGGCCCACAAGGCCAACCTGCGCCTCATCGAGGAGGCGGAGGCGGTGGTCCTCACCTCCCCGCCCGTAGGGCCCGGCAACCTCCTGAACCTGAAGGCCGCAAGATATGCCCAGGAGATGGGCATCCCCCTGGTGATATACCGTGAATCCGCCGGGGAGGGCCATGATTTCGTCTATGAAAAGGGCAGGCGGATTATGGAGGAGATAAAGGAGGCCGGGGCAGAGGAGGCATCCGCCCCCGTTCAACTGACGGCGGTTCTGGAGGGTCTGCTGGACGGGCCGGGACCCGCCCATACGAAGGTTTAATAGTTGCAGCCGACAAAGGCATCCCTGGGAGAGTGAAGGCAATGGCAGAGACAGGCATCGTGCTGGTGGGCCACGGTTCCCTGAGGCCTGAGACAAAGAGGGCCTATGAGGAGCTGGCAGAGAAGGTGGCCGCGGGTTCCGGCAGGGCCGTGAGGGTGGGATACCTCCAGGGCCAGGAGCCGAACCTGAAGGCCGCCGTGGAGGGCATGGTCCGCGAGGGGTTCTCCAGGATTGCCGTAATCCCCCTTTTCGTCATGCCCGGGGCCCATGTAAACGAGGACATACCCGTCCTGCTGGGCCTTGAAGAGGGGGAGGTCCCGGACTATGGATACGGGAAGGTGGAGGTGCCGGAGGGTGTGGAGGTCCTCTACGGGAGGCACCTGGGGGCCGATGACAGGCTGGTGGATATCGTCCTGGACAGGATCAGGGAGGTCCTGGAACATTGTTAGCCATAGGACTAACTATTTCCCTTACCGCTTAATATTTAAGGCACCGAGGTGAGTCACCACCCATGGAACTGATAGAAGACTGCATAGGAAGAATCGCCCCCCCGGACGGGAGGGCCATGGAGGATGCCAGGAAGAGGCAGGACCAGCTGACCAAACCCAGGGGGTCCCTGGGTGTCCTGGAGGAGCTCTCCGTTAAGCTTGCGGGCATCACCGGGCGCCTGGACCCTCCCCTGGAGGAGAAGGTCATCTTCACCATGGCAGGCGACCACGGTGTGGCCCTGGAGGGGGTGAGCGCCTACCCCAGGGAGGTGACCCCGCAGATGGTCCTGAACTTCTTGAACGGCGGTGCCGGTATAAACGTCCTGGCACGCCACGTCGGGGCCGAGGTCGAGGTGGTGGACATGGGTGTGGACTTCGAGTTCGAGCCCGGCCTCGGCGTCATCGACAAGAAGGTTGCCAGGGGCACAAGGAACATGACCGAAGGCCCGGCCATGACCCGGGAGCAGGCCGCACGGGCGGTGGAGGCCGGCATCGAGGTCGTGGAAGAGCGCCTTGGGAGGGGCCTCGAGCTCGCCGGCACCGGGGACATGGGCATCGGGAACACCACCCCGTCGGCAGCCATCGCCGCGGCCATGACCGGGGCCGGAGTGGAGGAGGTCACAGGCCGGGGCACCGGCATCGACGATGCCGCCTTCAGGAGAAAGGTGGCCGTCATCGAGAAGGCGCTGGAGGTCAACCGGCCCGACCCTTCCGACCCCCTGGACGTCCTGGCAAAGGTGGGCGGCTTCGAGATAGGGGGTATTGCAGGCGCCATCCTGGGGTGCGCGGCCAACCGCATCCCGGTGGTCATCGACGGGTTCATCTCCGGGGCCGCTGCCCTGATAGCCACCGGCCTTGCGCCGCAGGCAAAGGACTACATCATCCCGGCCCACTGCTCGGTGGAGGCAGGCCACAGACTCGTCCTGGAGCACATGGGCCTGCGCCCCCTCCTGGACCTGGACATGCGCCTGGGAGAGGGCACCGGTGCCGCGCTGGGGATGGGTATCGTGGAGGCGGCGGTGAAGGTCCTGAACGAGATGGCCACCTTCGAGGAGGCCGGGGTGACAGACAGGGAGTGAACCGTGAACGAGGAGACCATACCCAGAAGGATCAAAGAGGCCAGAAAGGCGGTCCACGGCGGGGATTCTTTCCGCTACGGGGACGTGGTGGACTTCAGCTCCAACGTGAACCCCTTCGGCCCGTCGAGGAAGGCCGTGGCAGCCCTCCGGGCCGCCGCCGGGGATATCCGGGATTACCCGGACCCGGACTCGGTTGAGCTCAAGGAGGGCATGGCGGCCTATCTGGGCGTGGCCCCGGAATCTGTAACGGTGGGCAACGGCTCCACCGAGGTCATCAAGAACTTCTGCGAGGTCTTCATCCGCCCCGGGGACAGGGTCCTCCTGCCGGTCCCGACCTTCTCGGAGTACCGGGTGTATCTGGACCTCTATGGGGCCGAGGTGGCCGTGCTGCCCCTGGGGAGGGACTTCAGCCTGCCCGTGGAGGAGATAAAGGAAGGGATGGAAGGGGCCAGGGCGGTGTTCCTGTGCAGCCCCAACAACCCCACGGGCCGGCTCATCCCGGAAGGGGACCTGGAGGATATCCTGGAGACGGCAGAGAGGCAAGGGGTCCTGGTCTTCCTTGATGAGGCCTATATCGAGTTTACAGAGGGCAGGAGCCTGTGCAGGAGGGCCGCGGCATCCCCCAACCTCTTCGTGCTGCGCTCGCTGACCAAGTTCTTCTCCCTGGCGGGCCTGCGGGTGGGGTTCGGGGTGGCGTGCCCGGAGCTGATTGAGTATGTGGAAAAGGTCCGCATCCCCTGGAACGTGAACCGGCTGGCCGCCGCCGCGGCCCTGGCATCCCTGGAGGACAGGAAGTTCATTGAGGAGGCGCGGGCGAAGGTGCGAAAGGAAAGGGCCTTCCTGGGGAAGGGACTCTCGGCGCTTTTCCAGGTGGTCCCGTCGGACGCCCACTTCTTCCTGACCAGCCTGGAAGGGAGGGGGATTACCGCCCCGGAACTCAGGGAGGCCCTCTTGGAGAGGGGCATCCTGATACGGGACTGCTCCTCCTTCGAGGGCCTGGGCGGGGACTATTTCCGGGTCTCCATCAGGAAGCGGGGGGAGAACCGCCTCCTCCTCGGGGCCTTGAGGGACGTGGTGGAGGGCCGGGGATGATAGAGGAGGCCGAGGTATATATCAGGGAGGCCCTGGCCGGGAGGCGCTCAGGGGCGGATGAGTCCTGCGACTACTACCCCTGCCACCGCGAGGGCCAGGACTGCACCTGGTGCTTCTGCCCGTTCTACCCCTGCGGCGACGGGCGCACCGGGGGAAAGACCGTCACAAGCGAGCGCACGGGGAAGCCGGTCTGGAGCTGCATCGACTGCACCTGGGTCCATGAGGATGAAGTGGCAGGGAAGGTCCTGGAGGAGCTGGAAAAACTCGGCGAAATGGAGGGCTGGGGAGAGGATGCCTTGAAAACGATGAGGTCGAGGCTGTTGCGAGATTTATATATGAAATAAGAACACTATCTTTCCCATGGCACAGGAGAGAACGGCCAGGGAGGCGAAGTCCCTTTATACCGATAAAGACTGGGCCGCTTTTTCCAGCTGGGAGAGGGAATACAAGAGGTCTGCCCTGAGGTCCCTCACACCACAGAAGGCCTTTGAGGTCTTCGCGGGACTGTGGGAGCTTGCCAGGATAGATAGGGACGGCCTCGAAGCCCTGAGGATGAAGAGGATAGACCACCTTGTAGAAATGCGCAGGCGTCTCGCGGTGCTCCAGGGGGCTTCTCTGTGAAGGGGCTTTTAGGAGCTCTTCGGGATATCCAGACCTTTCTACTGGAGAGTGGAATCCCCTATATGGTGATTGGTGGGATCGGGAACCTGGTATGGGGCGAGCCGAGGGCGACCCTGGATATCGATATCACTGTTTCCGTTCCCGGGAGAGAAGTTAAGGGTTTCATCAGGCAGGTGGGCAAAAGGTTTAAAATCCTTGTAACTGACCCGGAGGGGTTTGTAAGAAAGACCCATGTGCTGCCGGTGGAGACGGAGGACTCGGTAAGGGTTGACATAATCCTGGCAGGTCTTGACTACGAAAGGGAGGCGATAGAGAGGGCGGTGGAGGTCGAGATATCTGAGGGGGTCAAGGTAAGGGTCTGCACCCCCGAGGACCTGATCATCCACAAGGCAGTTTCAAAGAGGGAGCGGGACTGGCAGGACATCGAGGGCATCCTCATTAGAAGCGGGGAGGGGCTGGATATGGCCTACCTGACTGCGCGCTTGCGGGAACTTTCGTCGGCCTTGGACGAGCCGGATATCCTCAACAGGTTTGAAAGACTCCGGGAGGAGCTGATATGGAAAAGATAAGAACCGAACTCCAGAAGGCCCTCGCCCTCGAGGAGTGCCGCAAATGCGGCTGCATGAGGTTCAACCTCGAGGCCGTGGAGAAGCGCCTGGCATCCTTTGATACCGAATCTGCCCGGGAACTCCTGGATGATGTCAGGAGATGGCGGGCGCAGCTTGAGCCGGAGGAGTACGACTGCAAGGACTGTGCAGTCTGCATCCCGGCGGAGGCGTGGGATGCGGTGGTGAAGGCCTTTCCGGTGGCCTGCGAGGCCCCTGGATAGATGAGGAGGCTGAGAAAGCCCAATACATAAGCAAACTTGGATTCACTTATATGATAAGCAGGTATTCTAATATTTTTTAATAAAGTGAATGTCCTTTGATATAAGGATGGCTGCAGCTAAAGCCCCGAAATGGATTGAACGGCGGTATTCTGTCCTCTGGGACGAATTCAAGGATTCCAGCTTCAGGATGGAAGATGCGGTGAGGGTTCTCGTCGAGAGGAACAAGGACCGGGAGGAAGAAGTTCCTGTTTATCTTTCTGAACTGAGAAAAGTTGGCTGGCTGAGATCTGAACTTGATCCCCAGGATGCAAGGAAGAGGATATATACACTAAAGAAAGTCTACAAAGACATCGAGGACCTGATAGATACAAGCACCACGGAGATCACCAGGTCTGAGATCGATGCCCTCCTGAAGAAGGCCGCCGACCTGATAAGGACGAGGGTGGACTACAGCTTTATCCTGATCCTTCTGTTTTTGAAAAGGATTTCCGACAAGTGGGAGCTGGACTTCCAGAAGGCCAAGGAAGAGGCCATGGAGGACGGCCTCACCGAGGAGGAGGCAGAGGAGGAGGCAAAGAATGCTGCGTACCATGATTTCGATTTTCCCGAGGAATACCTCTGGGACAACATCCGCAAAGACGTCAGCACCCTGCCCGAAAAGCTCTCCGAGGCCTTGAAGACCCTTGCCGAGAGGAACAAGGAGCTGAAGGATGTCATTGACAACGTGGATTTCATCCAGTTCACCACCAGCAGGGAAAACGCCGAGATATTGAGGCAGCTTGTGGAACTCTTCAGCGTGAGGAAACTGCACCACGTCTCTCCCGATGTCCTGGGGGACGCCTATGAGTGGGTCCTGGGCTACTTCGCCCCCCAGAAGGCCAAGGAGGGGGAGGTATACACCCCGAGGGAGGTCATAAGACTCCTGGTGGAGATACTAGACCCGAAGCCGGGAGAGAGCGTCTACGACCCGGCCTCGGCATCCAACGGGATGCTGATTGTCTCCTATAAACACGTGGAGGCGGAGAGCGGTAAATCAGAGGCCGATAAGCTGTTTCTCTTCGGCCAGGAGGCCAACCACAAGACCCTGGCCCTGGGGAGGATGAACCTGTATATCCATGACATCAAAAACCACAATCTTGCCTACGGGGATACCCTCCTCTACCCCAAGTTCAAGGAGGGGGAGAGGTTGAAGCAGTTCGACGTGGTGATAGCCAATCCCCCCTGGAACCAGGACGGTTATGAGGAGGAGAGGCTGAAGAAGGGGGATTTCTGGAAGAGCCGCTTCCGGTACGGGTTTGTGCCCAAGCAGTCCGCGGACTGGGCCTGGATCCAGCACATGGTCGCCTCGGCAAAGGATGATACAGGCAGGGTGGGCGTTGTCATCGACAACGGCTGCCTCTTCAGGGGGGGCAAGGAGAAGGCAATACGTTCGGCGATGCTGGAGGACGACCTCATCGAGGCCGTGCTGCTGCTTCCTGAGAAGCTCTTCTACAACACAGGGGCCCCGGGGGCCGTTATCATCCTGAACAAGAACAAGCCCGAGGACAGAAAGGGCAAGGTCCTCTTCATCAACGCCAGCGGGGAGTATGAGAAGCACCCCGATGTGAGGAAGCTGAACCGCCTGGGGGATAAGAACATCCAGAACATCGTCAAGGCATATCAGGAATTCGACGGCGGCGACGGTTTCGCCCGCGCCGTCCCCCTGGAGGAGATAAAGGAGAACGACTACAACCTAAACGTCACCCTCTACGTCTTCCCGGAAGAGGAAATCGAGGAGATCGACGTGGAAAAGGAATGGAACGAGCTGCGCATCATCGAGGAAGAAATCGCCGGTGTGGAGGAGAAAATCGAGGGGTATCTGAGGGAGATTGGATAGATGGATAATATAGGGGTCGAACAGACAAGAGGGGGATAAAAAATGACCCAAAAACAAACCCCCATCGGAGAACTCCCGGAGGAGTGGGAGGAGGTGAAGGGTAGTGAGCAAAAAGAAATATGTTGAAATGGAAAATGATGAAATTAGGGAATTAATACTAAAATTCCTTTATAAAAGGTATAAAAATGCAAGGAGTTTAAAAAGTATAAGATGTAAAATAAGC
>JAADFM010000010.1 GCA_013152845.1 Methanobacteriota archaeon
GGCGGCATCCCTGCCGTAGGAGAGGACCAGGTTGGCGCTGGTCTGCATGGCCCTGACCTCCCTCTTCTCCGCCGGTGACAGGGTCTCGCCCCGCTTGAACCTCCGGTAGAGTTTCTTCTTGTCCCTGTTGTCCCTTCCCTTCAGGACCGCGATGAGGCCCGCCCCGCAGCTTGGGCAGACCGGGCGCTCGGGCATGCTGTTGACCCGGTAGGATGCCGACCAGCGGGTGCAGTAGATGCAGAAGAGCTCCAGCCTCCGGCGTCCGATGCGCCTTTTCAGCGCCCTGAGGATCATCCTCTCGGCCCTCTCCGGCAGGACCACCTCGGCATAGGACGAAAGGCCCAGCTCCGAGAGGGGCGACGGGCTCTTCAGGGAGAGGAACCGCAGCTCCATCTCTCCCCTTTTCATGGCCTCCATCACCCCCCGGGTGTTCTCCAGGTCCAGGTTCTCCCTGAAGAGCTCCTTGAGTGTCTCCTGGTAGATGACGGTATCCTCGTAGGCCTCGATTATCTTCTTCATCCCCAGGCTGGTATAGGTGAAGCCCCTTGAAAGGGCGCCGAACCTCTTTGCCACGTGCACGAACTTCCAGCGGAAAAGACTCGTCCTCTTGAGGGTCTTGGACAGCAGGGGCTCCACCAGCTCGAAATCGGTTTCAAAGAGCTCCTGGACCATATCCATCTCCAGCCTCCGGGGGGACTGGAGGATGATCCTGTAGGCATCGGTCTGGAGGGTCACCGAGGAGCCCAGCCGGGAGCTCAGGAGGATGGAGAAGACCCGGCCCAGGGTCTGGTTGACCTTCATGCCGAAGCAGGCGTGGATGACGCAGAAGTTCTCGAAGACCTCCACCACCACCCTCCGGTCGTGGCCCACAGGTATCCCCTTCCTCAGGTGCTTCTTGAGTGCTGAAAGCCCCCGCCGGATGGTGTACTCATCGGCCGGAAAACCCTCCAGTGCCCCCTCCCCCTCCTCCATGAACCGCCTCCTGAGCCGCCCCACCTCCATGGCCACCTCGAACGGCACCGGTATCTCCTCCCCCACCCAGGAGGGGATGGCCCCCGCGACCTCGTCCACCGGCTCCACACCGATTTCCTCCTCGTCCAGGGAGACCACCATCCAGGGTCGGCCCTTGAAGATGATGAGGTTGCCGGGCTCCACGTAGTTGGCCACAAAAGCCTCGTCCAGGATGCCCACCCCGGTCCTGGAAGCGATGTTCCTGACAAAGAAGCGCCTCTCGTCAGGTATGGTGGAGAGGTTCTCGAAATAGTACCTGAAGCTCCCCCTGGTCTTGCCGTATTCCTCATCCTCGAGCCATATCAGCCTCAGGTCGCTGAGGGTGGCCAGGACGGTATCGAACTCCTCCCTGGTGAGGTCCCGGAACACCCAGCTCCTCCTTACCACCGCCAGGGCGTCCTCCCTCCTGACCCTGCCCCGGTCCATGGCCAGCCCCACTATCTGGTGGGCCAGGACGTCATAGGGCCTGGGAGGTATCTGGATGCCCTCCAGTTCCTCTGCCAGGGCCTTCCTGGAAATCACCAGGGACTCCAGGATGTCGTCAGGGTCCGTGGAGATGATGAGGCCCTTGGACTTCCTGCCTATCCTGTGTCCCGAGCGGCCTATCCTCTGCAGCAGGCGGGTCACCTGGCGGGGGCTGGAGTACTGGACCACCAGGTCGATGGAGCCGACGTCGATACCCAGCTCCAGGGACGACGTGCATATAAGGGCCGGGAGCCTGCCCTCCTTGAACTCCGCCTCCACCTCCACCCTCACCTCCTGGGAGAGGGAGCTGTGGTGGATGCCCGCCTCCAGAAGGCGCAACCTGTGGGCAAGGACCTCGGCCATCTCCCTGGTATTGACGAAAATCAGGGTCGAGGTGTGACCTGCGATGAGCTCCTTTATCCTGCGGAGCCTCGATGCCGCATCCAGGCCCGCGATAATCTGCTCCGATATCTCCCGGTCCTCCCTGGTGGGCCTGGGCCGCTCAACCCCGAGCTCCACGTCCTTTGATGCCGGGACCTTCACCACCCTGGTATCCCTGGAGAGAAATCCCGCCACCTCGTCCACCGAACCGATGGTAGCGCTCAGGCCGATGCGCTGGAACTCTCCCGCAACCTCCCGTAGCCGCTCCAGGCCCAGGCTCAGCTGCACCCCCCGCTTGTCCTCGGCCAGCTCGTGGATCTCGTCGATTACCACCCACCCGACACCTGCCAGGTGGCGGCGCATGACCTTCCCGGGCAGTATGGCCTGGAGGGTCTCGGGGGTGGTGATGAGCATGTCCGGGGGCTCCAGGGCCTGCTTCCTCCTCTGGTAGGACGACGTATCCCCGTGGCGGACGGCCACCTCTATCCCCAGCTGCCGGCCCCACCACTCAAGCCTTGTCAGTAGGTCCCGGTTCAGGGCGCGGAGTGGGGTTATGTAGAGGACCTTTATCCCCTCCCTCCTGCCGGCCTCCAGGAACCGGTGGAACACCGGGAGGATGGCCGCCTCGGTCTTCCCTATGCCGGTGGGGGCTATGACCAGGACGTCCTCCCCTTCAAGGATCGGCGGGATGGCCGCCTCCTGGACCTCCGTGGGGCGCTTGAACCCCTGGCGGCTGAGGGCCGTCCGAATCTCCTTTCTCAGGAGGGAATAGGCCTTCATTTCCTGCCCCGCTGGACCTCGATGGCCTCCTCCAGGGTGAGCTCCCCTGCCGCCACCCTGGCGGCCAGCTCCTCGGATATGGTGATATCCCCGCTCATCCTCCTGCTCCTCTTCTGGATGGTCTTCCTCTCGCCCTTTGTGGGGCGGGGTTTTATCGTGGTCCTCAGGGGCCTGCCCTCCTTGAAGGCGATGTTTATGGCCGCAACGACGTTGGGTCCCGGCCGGCCGGCCACCACCGGGGTGGTACCCCTCTCGTCCACCATATACACAGGGAGCTCGAAGTTCTCCTGGAGGGTCTTCAGTATCCGGTCCCGGAAGACACCGCCGCCCGTCCCGCACTTGATGCGGTGGACCCCGGGATAGGCCTTCCGTATCTCCTCGACCGCCTCCCTTACGGCCTCGGGTTCGGGCAGCTCCCTTGTCAGGAGGATGCGGTTGCCGGCCACTGCCGCAATCCCGGGCCTCTTGCCGGGGTCGATGCCGATGACGACCCGGCCGGGGGCACGGGGGCCGAACCGCAGGGCTGCCACGGCCAGGGAGACGGCCAGGCGGGCCTCCCCTTCGGCTATGACCCTGGGGAAATCGAGCTTCCGGGCCTCCTCGGGGCTTGTGAGCACCACCGATGTCCCGGGCGGGATTTCGTCCCCCAGGGAGAGGCTTTCGAATTCAATCCCCTGCTTCTTCAGCTCCTCCGCTACCGCATAATAGTACCGGGGGTCGTCGGTGACAAGGGCAATCCCGGGGATATTATCACCCCAAGAGCAGGATTGTGAGGGTGTCCCTGAGGCCGGGGGAGAAGCCCAGGACAAAGAAGGCAAAGTACCAGAATTCCCGGTTCTCCACCCAGTGGCGGATGGCATAGAATACCGCCCCCAGGGCCACCGCCTTGGCAGGGTATATCACATAGGCGGTGCCCACCGCCTGGATGAGCCAGTTCTCGAAGACGTGTTCCTCGAAATACCCCAGGTACTCCACCGCCACTATCGTCGCACTTGCGTCCAGCATGTGGCCGATGAGCACCGCCCTGGCCAGGGTCTCCTTCACCCCGGCCCAGTTCCCGATGAGGTAGAAAACCCCGAGGATGCCAGGAAGAGGGGCATTATGTAGAGGAGGGGCTTTAGGGTGAGGAGGTTGGATGCCACCAGATACACCGGGTAGGGCAGGGCCGCCAGCCCCACGGCACCCATGGTTTTGTGGTACCCGAGCCCGGTCCGCTCCTGGACGGCCAGGCCCAGGCCCAGGCCGCCTGCTGCGATGAGGAAGATGGTGAAAAAGATGCCCGGGGTGATGAGAAAGGCCGTCCGAGGCAGGACCGAGGCATCAACCAGGGAGCGCAGGACCGAGGCCAGGACCAGGTAGGGGAACACACCCGCCAGAAAGTCCCGGTCTATCCTGACTTTCAGCCGCTCCACCAGGGCCTCGCCGGCCATTATCCCCAGGCCCAGGAGGAGACCGTAGACTACGGTATTGACCGCATTGTAGCCGGTGCCCTGGTATATGGGGTCGATGAAGTACTCCCTGAAAAAGTCCATTTACACCCTACTATTGCAAACATATTAATTAACAATTGCCGAAAAATATTGGACATGGGCGATGTGGAGTTCCTGAAGATGCTCATCATCTCGGCCCTTGTGGGAGGGCTCCTGGGGGTGGAGAGGGAGCTCAAGGTCCAGGTCCTGGCCGGGACCAGGACATTCATGTTCGCCTCCATGCTGGCCGCCCTCAGCGTCTATGTATCTGACCTCCTGCACCTGCCGGGGTTTGTCCTGGTGAGTTTCTTCGGGTTCCTTGCGATAACCACCATCCTCGCCATCGTCAAGAACTTCCGTTCATTCGACTACGGGGTCACCACACCAATCGCCTTCATCATCGCCTATATCCTGGGGACCCTTGTGGGGCTGGGCCTATACTTCGAGGCCATCGCCGGCAGCATCATCGTCACCAGCTTCCTGATATTCAAGAAGTACACCATCTGGCTCTCCGAGACCCTCACCCACGACGAGATGCGCTCTGCCCTGGAGTTCGGCATCATCGCCTTCGTCCTCTATCCTGTGGCCCCCACCGACTGGGCCTCATCATCCCCCAGCAGCTCCTCCTCATCGTCATCGTGGTCTCCTCCATCGGGTTCGCCGGGTTCCTGGCACTGCGCAGGATCGGGCCCGAAAAGGGTCTGCCGGTTGTGGGGGCCCTGGGGGGGCTTGTCAACAGCGAGGCCACAACGAGCGCACTGGCCATAAAGGTGAAGGACAACCCCGGCCTGGTCCCGAACGCCCTCATCGGGATACTCTATTCAAACTCGGTGATGCTGCTGAGGAACCTGGTCCTGGCAGGGGTCATCAGCCTGGGAATGGCCTCCATCATGGCGGTCCCCCATTTTATCATGGGCGGGGTCGGGGCCCTTGCGGCCTATTCCTTCAGCAAAAAGATAAAAAGGCCTGCAAAGGATACCGCCATCGAGCTCCAGTCCCCCTTCGCCATCTGGCCTTCCATTAAGTTCGGCATCATGTTCGCCACCATCTCCATCGTGGTCCTGTTCATCAAGGACTTCGGCACCGGCGGGGTATATGTGGCCTCCATCCTGGGAGGTCTTGTATCCAGCGCCGCCGTGGTGGCCTCCCTGGCGTCTTTTGCCGTCAAAGGCTCGATGAGCATCCAGACGGCGGCCTATGCGGGAATCCTCTCCTCCATGACCAGTACCCTGAACAAGATACTCCTGGCAAGAATCAGCGGCTCAGACAGACTCATGAAAAACCTCGTACTGCCCGCCCTGCTGACCGCGGGGGCGGGATTTGTCTCCCTCTTGGGCCTCTGGCTGTTCTACTGAGCGAACCCCTGGAGGGCAGCCAGGAGCTCGGGGTTGTTGGCCACATCCTGGAGCTTCAAATCCGCAAGTCCCTGCTGTTCAAGGACCATCTTCATCCGGTCAACCTCCTCCTGGGATATCTGCCTCCCCTCCACTTCCTCCAGGTCGGCGATGAACTCCGGGGAATCCAGGGCCTCCATGATGGTCATGTCGGGGTTGGTCCTGAGCTGGTTGTCGATGGCCTCCATCACGCCTACAATAGGGGTCCCTTCCATGGCGTTTATCGAGGACAGGAACTGGGTTGTGTCGATGGGCACGGGTATGGGGGGTATGGGGATGGCCACCGGCCTGGTGTGGATCTTCCCGCCCACCTTGACATCCACCTGGTCCTTGCCAGCCAGGAGACCCCTGAGGGCGGAGATTCCCAGACTGGAGACGAAGTTGACCTCCACCGTGACCGAGGAGCCAGCCGGTATAACAGTCTCCTTGATGCTCCCCGAGCCTACCAGGGTGTTATCCACGTAGAGGTCCAGGTCAATCCCGGGTACCCTGGTGTCCCCCCCGGGATTTTTGATATCTATGGTCCCCTGGAAGGTTATGGGACTGAGGGATACTGGCTGGATGGACCCGGGCTGGATGTCAAGGCCCTGGAGGGGCCTTATGACACCGAAGTATATGTAGGCCACCCCGAAGATGGACATAAGGATGATGACGCCGATGATGATCGCCGCAATCTTCACGGGTGATGGGCCCTTTTTGGGAGCCTCGGGTCTGGTTTCTCCGTGGACCTCACCTGACATAACATAAACTTTCCCATTCTTGATATAAATATTAATGCATGAGGGACCCTGCGCCCTCCAGGGCCATTCTATATACCGGTTCAGGATACAAACCAAGAACCACTATACCGGCAACCACAAGTAGTACCGCTAGGACATAAAACGCGGGTTCATGGACCTTCCCGCCCTGGGGCTCCATCCAGTACATGCGCATGACCACCCTGGCATAATAGTAGACGGACAGGGCCGAATTGAGGATGGCTATGAGCGCAAGCCAGAGTAGGCCGCCCTTAATGGCCGACAGGAAGAGGACGAACTTCGTGTAGAACCCGAAGGTCGGTGGTATCCCTGCCAGAGAGAGCAGGAGAATGGTCATCAGAAGGGCGGTCAAGGGGGCGCGCTTTCCCAGGCCGTTATAGTTCTCTAGGGAATCCCCCTCAGGTCCCTCTTCCCCCCCGCCCACCACCATATGGGCCACCAAGGCGACCACCACGAAGGCCCCCACCTTGCCCAAGGCATGGGAAAGGGCATGGAGGATCCCCCCGGTCAGGGCGAACTGGGCGGCCTCGGGGGAGTGGGCGATGACTACAAAGGCAATAATCACATAGCCCGCATGGGCCACTGAGGAGTAGGCCAGCATCCGCTTGATGCTGTTCTGGGCTATGGCGACGACGTTGCCAAAGGTCATTGTGGCCACCGCCAAGATGGTGAAGACCAAGTACCACTGAAACTTCAGGGCCATGAGAGCCAAGAGGAAGACCCTGAAGGCGGCCACGAAACCCACGGTCTTGGAACCAGCAGAGAGGAAGGCCGAGACCACAGAGGGGGCACCCTGGTAGGTGTCCGGGGCCCACATGTGGAAGGGGACCAGGGCCATCTTGAACGCAAAGCCCACAAGGATGAGAATGGTCCCAAGGACTGCAATGGAGGACTGCTCAAGGAGATTGGAGTTCAGGATGGTTTCCAGATTGGTCTCGCCCGTTGCGCCATAGATGAAGGATATCCCGAAGAGGAGTATCCCTGCAGATAGGGCCCCTATGATGAAGTATTTCAATGAAGCCTCCATGGAACGGGGATTTTTCTTGTCGAAGCCGGCCAGGATATAGGTGGGCAGGCTCACCAGCTCAAAGGAGACAAAGATGATGATCAAGTCATTGGAGAAGGATACCAGCATCATCCCTGCGGTGGCAAGGAGGAGGAGGGCATAGTACTCGTCCTGATTGGGATGGTTCCCATAATACTCCAAGGATGCCAAGCAGACAACCAGGGAGACCATCAAGAACAACAGGTTGAAGAACTGGCCGAAGGGATCTATGACTATGGAATTGGAGAACAGGGTCGCCCTTGTGTTGAAGTTCGCAAGGGTGATAAAGAAGGCTGCTAGAAGACCTATAATGGTGAGATATCCCAGTATCCTTTTCTCCTTTAGGAACAGCCCTGCCACTATTACAATAAAGGAGAGGAGGATTACCAGAAAAACCGGAGAAAGCAGCAGATAATCCGTCATCCTATCCCTCCTGGCGGAAGCGCCATTATCAGATTGGTGGAAGCTGATTCCATCATATCATAGATGGGTGCTGGATGAAGGCCCAGGGCGAAGATGATTACCACCCACACCGCCAAGGCCAAGAGTTCGTAGTGGGTGGCATCTCCTATCTCACCCAGAGACTGGTTATACGGACCCAGCATAGCCCTCTGGAAGGCATACAGGTGGTACATGACGGTTATTGGTATGCATGGCAGGGCTAGGACCACAAAGAGGGGCAGCTGGGGATAGGAACCTGCCAGAATGGAGAACTCGGCGATGAAGGCTATGGTTCCCGGAAATCCTATGGAAGCCAGGAATCCAATTATCATTAAAACCGCGAATTTTGGCATCCTCTTGGCTAGGCCCCCCAGGTTCGCGATAATCCTAGTGCCTGCGTGGTGGTCGATGACCCCCGCCGATCCGAAGAGGACGGCAGTGACGATGCCATGGGCGAAGAGCTGGAACATAGCCCCTGAGGCGGCAAAAATCCTAGAGGTCTCCCCACCCGCTGCAATGGAGGCTGCAACCCCCAAGGAAATGAAACCCATATGACCTATGCTCGAGAAAGCGATGAGCTTCTTGATATCGGGCTGCATGAAGGCCGCGATGGGGGCATAGAGGATGCTTATGAGGCCGAAGATAGCAATGATATAGACAAAGTTAACCGATGTGTTGGGCATCATGGGGATCAGGAAACGGAAGAGGCCGTAGCCCCCCATCTTCAGCAGGACCCCGGCCAGGAGGATGGAACCCACTGTAGGGGCCTCCACATGGGCGTCTGGCAGCCACGTGTGGAAGGGAACCGCCGGCATCTTCACCAGGAATCCAAAGAGGAAGGCCGCAAAGATGAAGTTCTTCCAGAAGGATGTCAGTTCCAGAGTGGGGTAGGCCGAAAGCAGGGTAGGGATGTCAAAGGTTGGGGCATTTCCCGCCATGATGTTGAAGTAGTAGATGGCAAAGATGCCCAAGAGGATGAAGCCGCTGGAGACATGGGTATAAATCAAGAACTTTATGGCAGCGTAATCCTTCCTCGGCCCGCCCCATATCCCAATAAGGAAGAACATTGGGAGCAGGACGAACTCCCAGAAGATGAAGAACATGAAGAAGTCCAGGGAGACGAAGACTCCTATTAGGGCGAGCTCGATGAAGAGTATGAATGCAAAGAACTGGTTGCTCCTGACTTTCTCCCCCCAGGCGTAGACCGTACAGAGGAATGACGTTATGGTGGTCAGGAGCACCATGGGCAGACTCAGTCCGTCCACCGCTACGTGGTAGCCGATGCCGATGGATGGAACCCAGTCGTAGAGCTCGGTAAAGGTCTCAAGCCCCCCTGATGTCCGGTATTCAAAGAACATCAATATGGACATTATAAGGACTATCAAGGAGGTCAAAAGGGCGCTCATCCTCGCCTGCTCCCGGCTCTTAGTCAGGAAGGTGACGAGGGAGCCGACAACCAGAATCAAAAACATGGATGAGATATATCCTACCATTTTACGCATACCCCATAAGAATTATCAGCAATATGGTCACCCCGACAATGGCAATAGTGGCATAACTCTGGACATCGCCGGTCTGGACCTTCCGCAGCTTACCACCTGACCAGATAGTTATCCCTGCTATCCCATTTATAATCCCATCAATTATCTTCAAGTCGAGGGCGGCCCATAGGGTGGTGAACCATATCACAAACCTCGGCACAAGATCGAAGAAGATCTTCTCCGTCAGCTTTCCGAATCTGGCCAAGGGGTTGTTGATGAACCACAGGAAGCCCCTGACCCATTTTCTGTAGAACCAGTCGGCGTCCAGGTTGATGGCCCTGACCTCAGGGGGATAATATCCCGATAGGATGAGGAGGGTAAAGGCCAGGGCCGCAAACATCAAAAGTTGTATCTGACTGAGGACGTGGCCCGCTGTATAGGGCACGAAATCCACCGGATAGGGGAGGATGCTGTAGAGGGGGGCGGGATATACCCCGATGAAGATGCACAGGAAGGATGCTATGCCCATGGCAGCCAGCATGTGCCTGGGAGGGTCGCTGGTCCTGATGCCGGAGTCGTGGCCGAAGAAGGTGAAGAAGGGTACCTTTATGCCGGCATGATGGAAGACGCCCGCCGAGGCGAACTGGAGCATGAACCACACGATAACGTAGCCACCCAGGGCCGAGGCCGTCACGGTCATGGACTTGCTGACGAAACCGCTGAAGAGGGGGAAGGCAGATATGGAGGCGGCCCCCACCATACAGGCCACCGCCGTCAACGGCATGGTCTTATAAAGGCCTCCGATGTCAGTGCACCGGATCTTGCCCGTCATGTGGAGGACCGAGCCCGCGGACATGAAAAGGAGGGCCTTGTAGATGATATGACAGAATGCATGAGCGGCAGCCCCGTTGATGGCCAGAGGGGTGCCGATGCCCACCCCCACTAGCATGAAGCCCACCTGGTTGATGAGGCTGTAAGAAAGGACGCCTCTGATGTCGTTGTCCAGAACGGCGTAGAAGATGGGGTAGCAGGTCATGAAGGCCCCTAGGTATATCAGAACATGGGTACCCGGGAAGGCCCTGGCCAAGACGTAGACCGAGGACTTGGTGGTGAAGGCGCTGAGGTACACCGCCCCGGTGGGAGAGGCCTGAGGGTAGGCGTCGGGCAGCCACCGGTGGAAGGGAGGCACTGCGGCGTTTATGATGAATCCCAGGAAGACGAAGAGGGAGCCAATGCTGTTAAGACCCATGTAGTTGAACTCGATGGAGCCGGTCTGGACCACAGTAATGACGATGCCGGCTAGGAGGCACAGACCTGCAAAGATGTGCATGAGGATGTACCTGAAGCCCGCGTTTATGGAGTCTTCCCGCCCGCCGTACCAGATGATGAAGGTGGCAGCGAGGGCCATGATCTCCCAGAAGACGAACAGAGAGATGAAGTCTCCTGCGAAGACCACCCCAAGGGCGCTGCCTGTGTAGAGGGTCGTGGCCATGATCTCCCCCTTCTTGTCCACGTGGAGGGCGAAGAGGTTGCTTATGAAGGCGATGATGACGAAGATGTAGCCCCAGACCATGGCCAAGCGGTCCACCCTGAGGAAAGTTATGTCGTAGCCCAGGAACTGAATGATCCAGGAGGAGCCTGAGGACATGGCCAGAAGGTCTAGGAAGGCCAGGGTTGGCAGGAGGAGGGAATAAACAGACCTGGTCCTGCCTCTGAGGAAGGGGAGCAGTACCGCCCCGAGGATAAATATCAAGGCAGGCGGAACGCTAGTCATAGTAGTCCTCCTCTCTCATGACCAGGGCTCGAAGGCCCCTTGCAATGAACACCAGAAGGACACAGGAGACGAAGCCGTAGACCGGGTAGAAGTCCAGGGCCTCCTCCCAGGGAAAGTGGGCGTGTCTGGTGACGAATATATCGAGGATTAAAAGCACCACTAGGGTGGCGAAGAAGGCCTTAAGGACTTTGTTCACGTTCTCCGGGTCGTCGAAGATGGTCAGCTCCCTTGCCATTTCAATGTCCACCCCCTGTCTTTCCTATGGTGGTAAGGAGTATGTAGGCCAAGTACAGAAGCCCCAAGGGGAATAGTATGTGGAATATCTTCCTGTATTTGGGTATGGGCTCGTGCTCAAGGATCATCTTCTCTTCTTCCATCATCCACCACCTGTCATGGCGACCACTACCATCCGGGCTAGGTCGACGAATAAATCTGGATAGAGGAATATAATAAAGGTGCCCAGGGCGGTTATCATGAGAGGCACCACCACGAAGGTGGGTGCCTCCCCGAACTCCTCCCCATGAGGGTCCTCCGTGGGCTCCTCGAAGAAGGCCTTGTAGACAATTGGGAGGAAATAAGCTGCATTTAAAAGGGAACTCGTGAAGAGGATAACCAGGAGCATGAGGTTCCCGGCCTCTATGGTGCCCAGAGCAAGATACCATTTGCTTAGGAATCCGGCAAAGGGCGGGATCCCTATGACACTCATAGCACCTAAGGTGAAAGCGAACATTGTAAAGGGCATCTTCCTTCCGATACCGCTGAGCTCGCTAACGTTGGTCTTGTGGGACGCCACATATATGGCCCCCGCACAGAAGAAGAGGGTTATCTTCCCAAAGGCGTGCATGGCGATCTGCATGATACCCCCAACCATGCCGCTGGAGGTCAGCAGGGCGGCCCCTAGAATCACATAGGAAAGCTGTCCCACCGTGGAGTAGGCCAACCTACGTTTGAGGTTGTCCTGGGTGAGGGCGAAGATCGAGGCCACGATGATAGTAAATGACACAAAGTATGCGGTGTACAAACCCAGGTTCAGGTCCTGGAGGAGGTCCGGCCCAAAGACAAAGAATATTATCCTCAGGATACAAAAAACCCCGGCCTTCACAACGGCCACGGCGTGAAGCAGGGCGCTCACCGGTGTGGGGGCCACCATGGCCGAGGGGAGCCAGGAATGGAGGGGCATCATGGCTGCCTTGGCAAAGCCCGCAAGATAGAGGACGTAAATCACCGTGAGTATGGTGGGCGAGGCCGTGCCCTCAAGAATCCCACCGGGAGAGAACTCTAGTGTGCCGGCATAGACATAGACCAGGAGGAGCCCGGACAGCTGGAATATGGAGGTGCCCATGAGGTAAACCCAGTATTTCCATGCCCCGGCATATGCCTCCTCGGTCTCCTTGTGAGCCACTAGGGGATAGGTGCTCACGGTTATTATCTCATAAAAGAGGTACAGAGTGAAGAGGTTGGCGGCAAAGGCCACCCCGATGGTGGCCGATATGGCGATGGCGAAGCAGGCGAAGTACCTGGTCTGGGAGTGCTCCTCCAAAGACCTCATGTATCAATAAAGGGTGGTCATTATCCACAGGAACGAAGCCGTTATACCGAAGAATAGCCCAAAGGCATCCACCCTAAACTTGACCGCTACCCCAGGCAGGAGGGTGAAGAGAGTGTACTGGATGACGTCCCCTCGCAGGATTACCGGTATCATGGATGCTATAATTAAAAACTTAATTATGCCTGCTCCAATGCTCCATGATTCCCTGACGTTGGGCCACCTATAGGAAGCTATAATCAATGCCGCACTCGTCAGAGACACCAGGACCGCCAAGAGGGGTTTTATGGATATTATTTCCATCATCATCACCACTTCATGCTATCGATCTTGCCCGCGTCTATGGTCGAATATATCCGGTAGATCACCAGGATAATGGCAAGTCCTATGGCGGCCTCTGCCGCCGCAATGCTGATTGAAAAGGTCACGAATACCTGTCCGCTCATCTCACCCGTATATCTGGAAAAGGCCACTAGGTTTATATTGGCTGCATTGAGCATGATCTCGATGCACATCAGAATCTTCACCGCGTTCCTGGTCCTCAGGAGGCCGTAGGCCCCTATCCCGAAGAGGATGGTGGAAACCACCAGGTAATGGGAGAGGGGTATCATTCTGCCACCTCCTTCTTGGCCATGTAGATGGCGCCGATCATGGCAACAAGCAGGATCAGAGATATGACTTCAAAGGGGACTACAAATTCACTAAATAGTAGGGTACCTATCAGGGCCGTGGAGCCCGCTTCAGCCTCCATGGGGGGGGCGTACCGCCACCAGTTCATCTCCCCTACGTACAACATAATGACCAAGAGAAACAATAGGGAGACAAGACCACGGAACACAGGGATCATGTCCCTTTCGCCATCCCGTTTTGTCAGCATTATGGCAAAGAGTATCAACACCACGACTGCTCCGGCATAGACCAGTATCTGGACTGCCGCAATGAACTCGGCCTCCAGGGTGATGAAAATGGCTGCTATTGCCACAAACATCATCAGCAAGGCAATGGCGCATCTGAATATATCCCTCATGGTAATGACAAGAATGGCAGAGATGATGGTTGTAAATGCGATGAGATAGAACACGAGTATATCGTTGGTCATTGTTTCTCATCCTCCGCCAGTTTTTCATAGGTGTACAGCATCTCCTCCCTGGAGAAGGCCGCAAGCTCAAATGTCTTGGTAAGCACGAGAGCGCCCTTTGGGCAGACCTCCTGGCACAGGCCGCAGAACATGCACCTGCCGATGTATATCTGAGGATACTTCTTTTCCTTTTTGACGACCTTCTCCCCTATCTTCTTCTCCTCCACCCCTGCCACGAACATGGTGATGCACTTGTTGGGGCACTGCCTGGCACAGGTGCCGC
>JAADFM010000011.1 GCA_013152845.1 Methanobacteriota archaeon
TCGGCGAGTTCCTTCTCCAGGGCCTCGGCATCCACCTTCCTGGAGCTCTCGAAGGTCCCCCGGCTGCAGAAGAACATTATTTCTTCGAGGGTCTTTTTGTCCAAGTCGGCCATCACTCCACCTTGAATGCATTGGAGACGAATTTGTAGACATCAATAAAGGCGATGAGCATGAAGAATGCCACCGCCACCAGGGCAATCTGCATCAGGGGGTGGCAGTACTGCCCGTACCCGCCCACCGCCCCGGGCCACTTTTTGCCCACTAGGTCCAGCAGGTCGAAGAGGACCGCGGCACCGAGGCCGGTCATGGCATAGAAGAAGTATTTGTAGGCACCAAGCCCGCCTTTTGTTGTGCTGTATCCTTTGTACCCGTAGTACATGGCGGTGAAGCCGAATGGGGCGGACAGGAGGTTTAACGCAATCCGGATTGTGATTATGTCGGTCATTTTTAGAACACCGATTTCAGGAATCTGTGCATGTCCTTGAAGGCCAGCATGAAGAACAGGGCCGCAAGGAGGAACGCCACCTCTATCAGGAACCCCATGCCCTGGACGGTGTAGTCCGCCAGTATCCTGAAGAGGAGGTCGAAGAGGAGCACGGCCCCTACCGAGGTCATGGCCACGAAGAAGTACTGGTTCAGACCCCCCCTGGTGCCCTTGTAGCCCTTGTATCCGTAGTACATGGCAGGCAGGCCGAAGGGTGCTGCCAAGAGGTTTAAGGCGATTGGTATGTAGTTCTCCATCTCTTATTCTCCCCTTTTTATCCCACCTTTGTCCATCAGAAATAAAAAGCTTTCCGGTTGCGGCCTGGGACCTGCGGGGCTGGAGGGGGAGACGAGTAAATATTTTTATAAGGTTTCAGGACAAAGGAAGGGGGCATGAAGGTTGACGAATACATCTGCATGGCCTGCAACGGTGCCTGCACCTCGGTATGCGCCCAGTACTGCATCACCGTGGCAGGTCCACATGCGGTCATCGACGAGGAGTGCTGTATCGAGTGCGGAAACTGTATAAAAATATGCCCTGTGGGCGCCATCAAGGAGGAATGAAGTTGGAGTACGACGTCATCGTGGTTGGCTCAGGTCCCGCTGGCTCGTCCACGGCCAGGAGGGCGGCCGCAGAGGGCGCCTCGGTACTGGTGCTGGACAAGCGGGCCGAGATAGGGGCCCCGGTCCAGTGCGGCGAGGCCCTGGGCAAGGTGGGCATGGAGGAGGCACCGCTGAAGCCCAGCAAGAGGTGGATTGCCCAGGAACTTGACTCGTCCTGCCTTGTGGCACCAAACGGGAAGCAGGTATGCTTCAAGAACCAGGCATACATCCTCGAGCGCAAGATATTTGACAAGTTCCTGGCCATCGAGGCCGCCCGGGCAGGGGCCGAGTACCGGGTGAAGACCAGGGTGACCGACCTGATAAAGGAGGACGGCAGGGTGAGGGGTGTCAGGGCCCAGTCATTCGGGGAGGAGGTGGAGTACGCCGGCAAGGTCATCGTGGGGGCCGACGGTTACGAGTCCCGGGTGGGCCGGGTGATGGGCATGAGCAAGGCGTTGAAGTTCAAGGATGCGGCAGCCGGGCTCCAGTACGAGATGGTCAACGTGGAGCTGGAATCCCCGACCACCGAGTACATCTATTTCGGCAACCGCGTGGCCCCGGGGGGCTATGCCTGGATATTCCCGAAGGGCGAGGACGTGGCCAACGTGGGCATCGGCATCACCGTGGGCAAGGACCAGCCCCACAACGCAAAGTATTACCTTGACAGGTTCGTCCAGGAGAACGAGATGTGCCGGAAGGCCACCCCGGTGAATGTGGTGGCCGGGGGCATCCCCCTATCCGCGCCCCTGGAGCAGACGGTAAAGGAGAACGTGATGCTTGTGGGCGATGCGGCCAGGCAGATATATTCCCTGGCAGGTGCGGGCATGGGCTATTCCCTGATGTGCGGGCGCATGGCCGGGGAGGTGGCAGGGAGGGTCTCCCAGGGCGAGGTCACAGAGGATGCCCTCATGGAGTATGACCGCCGGTGGAGGGAGAAGTACGGCAACGAGCTGATGCTGGCCTACCAGATGAAGGAGATAGTGACCGGGTTCACCGACGAGGACCTCAACAACCTGGCCGATGTCATCCTGGACCTGGGGGTGGAGAACCTCTCGAGCATGAACATCACCCAGGTCTTGGCCGAGATCCTCCTGAAGCTCAACCCCTCCCTCCTGGAGCGTCTGGAAGCCTTCCTATGAACGTCCCGGTCATCGACCCCGTCACCTGTTCGACCTGCCGGGCCTGCGTGGGCATCTGCCCGGTGGGGGCAGTAAGACAGCTTAGGCGGGAGGTGGAGGTGGACTACGGGGCGTGCGTCTCCTGCGGCCTGTGCGTCCAGAACTGCCCCACCGGGGCCATGACCTTCCCTGAGAGGGAGGTGGAGGCGGCCCCGGCCCGGGAGAAGGTCTCGACCCCGGCCCACCTGGGCGGGAGATTCGACCTGGTCGTCTGCGGCGCCGGGATCGCAGGCCTTTCCACCGCCCTGGGGGCACTCAAGGAGGACCCCGGGATGGAGGTTCTGGTCCTGGACAAGAAGCGCATCATCGGCGAGGACGCCAACTCCTCGGCCGGGACATGGAGCTTCACCCTGGACATGCTGCCCCTGGATGGGGATGAAAGGGAGAGGGTGGTCCTCCAGCGGTTCACGGGCTTCGGCCTGGGCACCCGGAAGTCCTGGACCGTCATCCGCACAGATGAGCCATACCTGGAGACACTGGACCTGCCGGCCCTGCTGAAGGTGCTGGCGAAGAAACTGGTGGCCATGGGGGCAAGAATCGAGACCAATACCTTCGTGGAGTCAATAAAACGGGAGGACGGCGGTTTCACCCTGACCGCTGTCTCGAAAGGGGTTGCCTATGATATCCGGACCCGCCTCTTCGCCGACGCCAGCGGCGTGGACACCCGGCCTTCCCGGGACCTGGGGATGCACCTTTCGTGGAAGCCCGAGGTCCTGGGGGTGGGCGCGGAGTACGAGATGGGGTGGCGGGGGGAGCAGGAGACGGCGTGGATTATACCCATCCAGTACCTGGGCCTGGGCTATGCCTGGGTCTTCCCCATCGGCACAGGTCTGGCCCGGGTGGGGGTGGCAGGGCTGCTGTCCGCATTCCAGGAGAGGGGCCTGAAGCTCCAGGAGGTCCTGGACACCTTCATCGAGGAGCACCCGCTCATCCGGGAGAACACCGCCCCGGACTCATCCCGGCTGGCCTACAAGTGCGGGGCATACCCCATTGCAGGCATCGCCGAGGACATCGTCACCGAGGGGGCCCTGCGGGTGGGGGACGCCGCAGCCCAGGCCAATCCCCTGCTGGGGGAGGGCATCTACTACTGCATAAAGAACGGCCTCTTTGCGGGCCGGACCCTGGCCAGGGCGCGGGAGGGCACCGAGGAGGAGCTCAAGCCCTACAGGGATTTCGTCCTCTCCTATGCCCAGAGGTTCGAGGAGGACAAGCTGGGATTCAGGCTGGATTTCGATGCCATCATCCGCAAACTCAACGAGAACCCGGACCTCTTAAGCCCCAAGGAGAAGCGCGTCCTGCTGGAGTACATGATGCCGGTAAAACCGGACTGGAAGACGCGCATCGCCATCTCGAAAAAGCTCCTGGGCACAAAGAAGACCCTCCAGGTATTCGGCTCGGTGATGAAGAGGATGGCGCTGGGGAAGTGATTTTCCAGAAATGTATTTTATCGTGAGTAAGATATGTCTTACTTGAGGTGACGATTGATGGAATCCGTAAAGGCCAGGGTTTCCTCCAAAGGACAGATAGTCATCCCCGCATTTTTGAGAAAGCTCATGAAAATAAAAGCAGGAGATGAGTTCGAGGTCTTTGGAAGGGGAGACTCGATTGTGTTGAAAAGGATTGACAAAGAGGCCTTGGAGAGAGAGTTCGAGGAGATCGTGGCTCCCATACGGGAGCAGGTGAAGGCAAAGGGGATTACAAGGGACGAGCTCAGGAGCATTATCAGAGAGGTCCGGGAATCCTCATGAAGGTCGTACTGGACACCAATGTCCTGATATCGGGGCTTTTCTGGAGGGGGAATGAGGCCGAGGTGGTGAAGAAGTGCCAGCTCAGGGTCCTTGAGAACTGCACCACCAGGGAGATTATTGAGGAGTTTCTCAGGGTAATCAGCTCCCCTAAGTTTGAGCTCTCAGAAGGTGATGTCGAGCGGGCGTACCAGATGGTCTCGGCCTTCTCCTCCATGGTCAATCCCAAGCGTGGCTTCAGGGTGGTGGAGGAGGATCCCACGGATAACAAGTTCCTGGACTGTGCCATAGAGGCCAGGGCGAAATATATCATATCAGGGGATGAGCATCTCCTTACCCTGGGCAGCTTCAAAGGCGTCAGGATTGTGAATGCCAGCGAGTTTCTCCAGAGGGCTGCTTCCAGGCGGCGATGATGACCCCGTCGTCGGCACCGATGCCCCAGAGGCTGTACTCGGTGAGCCGGGCCTCGAAGGTGACCAGGGACTCGTTGTCGAGCTTTAGGACCTCGTCCTTCTGGTCCTCCCGCAGGGCCACGTAGATGTTCGGCAGGGGCGGTTCGTGTCCGCCGCAGTAGAGTGCCATGGTCAGCGGCTCCTCGAGGCTCTGGAAGAAGCAGGTCCCGTTTATGTACTTGCCCCGGTAGTTCCTGTTGAACTCCTCATGCTTCCACACCGTGCTCCGGTTGCCCCCCCGGCCGAAGAGCCCGAGGAACTCCCTGAAGTCCATGTCCACGTACTCCTTCTCAACCCCCGGGGGCGGCAGGCTCGGCGGGGGTGCGGTGGTCACAGGAGAGGGGGTGGGATGGGAGATACAGCCCAGGGCCAGGACCGCTCCGAGCAGGGCCACAAATGCCAGGAGGGTCCCCGGCCGGATTTTCCTCGATATACTGGATGCAGGCATCATTTTTCCATGAAGTGATAAAGTATTTTACTAATTAGTTTAATATCTGGTACTGCCTAACTACTAATATCTTGCTTTTTTTACGTTAAGATTTAACGTTAATATATGAAACTCCAGGAACGTAAGATCGGCAAATACCGCCAGCTTTATGTAACCGTGCCCCTAAAACTGGCAGAGGCCTTGGGGTGGGGGAAGGGTACAGAAGTTAAATGGGACGTTGCCGGAAAAGATAAACTTGAATTAAGGAAGGTTTAACCGTGCAACTCTCCACAGAAAACTGTTTTTCAAGGCCTTTTATCGGCCTCTGACCACTGAGACGGGGAAGAAAACTCCTTTTAACTTTTAGTAACGTTCTTACATGAAAACATGTAATATCGTTACAAAAATATAAATAGGAGAGTGCTATAAAACATGGCCATGGAAAAAATGGGGAAACATGAGCAGCAGATATACTTCTTCCTGGAGAAATTGGGATTAAAGATATTTAATATTGACGATTTGGTTAGGCATGGGCTCAACAGGAGGGTGGTCCATGATGCCTTGTCTTCCTTGGCCAAGAAAGGGATAATCACCAGGATTCGAAAGGGGTTGTACGTGAAGGCGAGCCCCAAGCTAGTTTATGATAGGCTCCAGCAGTTCGAGTCCCCTTTCCTCGTGGCTTCCAAGATCGGTGGGGATGACCACTATATAGGTTACCTCTCAGCCATGCAATTATACGGTGTTGTGGAGCAGGTCCCTTTCATAGTCTATGTAGCGACCCCCAAGAGAAAGAGGAACTTGAGATATGGAAACTATGAGATTAGGTTCATCCATTTGAGCCAGAAGAAGTTCTTCGGTTATGAGAGGAGAGAGTTGGCAGGTGATTATATCAGTGTCTCGGACAAGGAAAAGACCATCGTGGATTGCTTGGACCACCCCGAATACTGTGGAGGAGTGGAGGAAGCAACTCGCTTGGTCGGTGAACTGATTCGCAAAGAAAAGATAGACTGGGACAGGCTGACGGACTACGCCTTTAGGATGAAAGAACAAGTGCTCATCCACAGGCTGGGCTATGTCCTGGAGTCCTTACAGGATATACATCCTGTTCCAAAAAGGGTAATAAACATGCTGGAAAGAGAGGTCAAGCCAAATGTGTATTATTTTTCCAAAGGCGAGAAAGGGAAGTTCATAAAAAAATGGCAACTCATAGTAAAGGAGGGGATGGAAGTTGGAGTATAGGGAGCGGATTGATGAGCTCAGCCCCAGGCTCAAGCTGGATCCCTTGGTCATCGAAAGGGTCCTGAGAATAACCGATGTATTGGGGCTGATAGCCGAGAACGATGGTCTCTCGATGCTGGCCTTCAAGGGTGGTAGTGCCCTCCATTATGTCTACATGGGAGGGATGCCCAGGCTTTCCGTGGACCTGGACTTCAATGCCCTCGGAGGCAAGGAGGAGGTCTTTAAGGTCAGAGATACTCTCATAAAGCCTGAGATTGTCTCGATGGGAAAGTCCCACGACTACGAGGTCAAGGATACCCACAGGTACGAGGGTTCAGTCTACCGCCTCTATTATACGAACTCCATAGGGACGAAGGACTACCTGAAAATTGAGATATCCTTCATCGACAGGATCCCGGTGTTACCTATCGAGGAAGGGGAATTCGCCTTCCCTTTTTCAAAGGAAAAGGTTAGAATCAATGTACTGGCTCTGGATGAGCTCCTAGCCGAGAAGCTCAGGGCCCTCTATACCAGGACAAAGGGTAGGGACCTCCTGGATGCCTATTACGCTGCGGACCTGGAGATAGATAAAGATCGGCTCAGGAAGCTCTTAATCTACAAGCTTACGAAGGCTAGGGTTGCCTTCAACCCCAGTCTTTATTTCCAGAGAGTCTCTGCTTATGATAGGAGGAACTACGAGACCAACCTGAGGGGACTGGTAGCACCAGATTCCATGGTCCCTTTCGAGGAGGCTAGGGAGCGTTTCCTGGATTTCTACAGCTTCCTTGGGGACCTCGATGAAAGGGACAGGCTTTTCATCGAGCTGTTTAGGGATCTGTTCGGGGAGAACATCTCCAAGAAGACCAAGGCAGAGATATCCTCCACCCCGGAGCTGGTTGAGAGGCCCCTCGCCTATCTGTTCGGCAAGACCGAGATAACCGACATGGCAAGTGATGCCAGCTTGGAGGACATTAGGGTGTTCAAGTCCTGAGGAGAAAGAAAGAGGTATTATTAAACCTGCATCAAATAGACGCGTGGAACGGGGATAGGATAACATAAAGGTAGGCCTTGGAGAATCGAACTACCACTTCCAGTTCACACAGCAGTGCTATAAATTTGGTAAAATATTATACTATTTTTCCATGAAGTATACGTTCTCCCGGTCCATGCCCAGCTCGTGGAACCTTCCAGTCTGGAGTATCTGGTGTGACTGGGAGATGGGGGCCACCCGGACGCCGGGTCCGATGACCGAATTCTCGAAGATGGTCACTCCGCCCCCGCCCACCACCGGTGTGAGGTCCTTGTTGGAGCCCACGTCCACCGGAAGGTCAGCGCTGATGGTGCTCCCGGCCATAACGGTGGTGAAGCGGCCGAGGATGCAGTTCTGGAGGGTGCAGTTGTCCCCGATGTTCACGAAACTGAGGATGACAGAATTCCGGATCTTCACCCCGTCCCCTATCATGCAGAAATGGCCCACCGCCGAGTTCTCTATCTCCAGGTCCCTGCCCACGGTGCAGTGGCGCCCCATGAGGACTGTACTGCCTATCTGCTCCCTCAGGTGCGGGTTCCTCTCCATGGTGGTCGGATGGACCCACTGGGCATCCCCGGTCCGGTGCTGTAGGCTGATATTGGATATCCTGCCGTGGAGCACGTCCAGGGTGGTCCTGAGGAAACTGGCCGGGGTCCCGATATCGGCCCAGTACCCCTCCAGGATGTACCCGTACACCGGGTAGCCGTGCTCGATGAGGAAGGGCACCACGTCCCCCCCGAGGTCCCGGTTCCTGGACCCCATCATCTCGAAGACCTCCCTCACCCTCGGCGAGAAGATGTACACCCCTGCATTGACCAGCCTGGAAGGCTCCCGGCCGGGGGCGGGCTTTTCCACAAAACCCTCAAGGCGCATATCCCCGTCCACGTCGGCCACCCCCAGCTGGGATATGTCCTCGCCGGGGGGTATCTCCTTGAGCAGGACCGTGAGGTAGGCCCCGGTGGAGCGGTGGAATTCCATGACCTTTTCCAGCTCCAGGTCGAAGATGTTGTCCCCGCCCATGACGATGAAATCCTTCTTCAGGTCGTAGTACTCCGCGCAGTAGGCCACGGCATCCCCCGAACCCCGGTCGTTGTAATTCGGCTGGTACATGAACTCCCGGTCGGTCTGGATGCCGTGGCGGGCGAAGAACCCCTCGCCTTCCTTGAAATACTTGTTCAGCTGGGCGGTGCTGTCATAGCCCTTGCTGGCGATGATGAACTCCCTGCACCCCTGTTTGGCCAGGGGTTCCAGCATCCTGGAGAGGATGGCCCGGTTATGTCGATGATGGACTTCGTGATGTTCAGTGTCAGGGGATAGAGCCTGGTGCCCTTGCCGCCCACCACAGATATCACTGCTGGATACTCTTCCATGTTCCTCCTAAAACTCTTGAGGGGAGACTATTTAAATCATATCCTCACTGCCCCTTCGGGGTCGTCCCAGAGTCCCAGACAGGCGCAGGCCCCGATGAGCCCCCTCTCCCCCGTGACCTCCACCAGGTGCACCCCCTCCTTCCCGGCGGTCTCCCTTACATCCTCCAAGGTTATGACCCCCCTCCTTGCCCTCTCTGCCAGGGAGCGCAGCCCCGCCGGTACCGAGACCCCTTCCAGCCATGCCATCCCAGTCTCGTCAGAGAGGCTGGCAGCCTCCAGTTCCCTGCCCAGGGCCTCCACCAGCTCCTCCTCTTTACCCGGCAGGACCCCGAAACCCAGGGCAGTTGCGGCGCAGTTCTTGGTGGTCCCGGGCGCAGCGGGAAAGAGCTGTACTATGGTGTGGCAGAGGTACCGGGCCAGCCCCTTTTTGTCCGCCCAGTATCCGAGTTCGTTGGCCAGGGCCCATGTGGCCCCCCTTTCGGGGCTGTCGGTATCGTCCATCCCGAATGTCAGCCTGTGGTGCAGGGGGAGGCTCAGGGTTGCCCGCCCGAGCCTTCCCCCGCCGCCCTCTTCCTCGACATGTACCTCCTTCACTCCCTGCGCCCTGGCCCGCCCCCCGGTTATTCCCACCCCTGCACCGCCCAGCCCGGCGTAGGTGATGCGGATTTCATCCCCCTCTACTATACACTCCTCGATACCCACAGGCGAGATGGCGGGGTCCAGCTCCACCTCCCCCCGCCCGGGCCGGATGTAATAGAAGGTCCGGGTACCCTCCCGGCGCGCCCGCTCCACGATAGGCGATGTCCTTGGGATGTGGTATGCCGACCAGGCCGCACCCCCCTGGCAGGTACCCCTGGCGTGGTCCTCCACAAGCTCCACCACATCGTTCTTCCGGTCATAGGAGGCCAGCAGGTTACTGAAGGGCGAGGTCCATTTCGGGGCCACGGATTCTCCTCTTAAACATTATCTATATAAACCAGGAAGAAATAGTAAATCAAAGGTATAAAAAAGGTTGGGCGATGTAAGGTGTACGTGAAGACTGGAATCAACGGGCTGGACCGCCTCTTCTCCAACGGGGGATATCCGGAGGGCAGCACCATCCTGGTGCTGGGAGGGCCGGGCAGCGGGAAATCCATCTTCGGGATGCAGTACATATACAAAGGGGCCGTGGAATATGGCGAGCCCGGGGTATTCCTGACCCTGGACGAGCCGCCGGAGAAGATTCAAAGATTCAGAGGAACATGTCCAGTTTCGGCTGGGATATCAAGGCCCAGATAGACAAGGGCAAGATTAGGCTCCTGGACGCTGCCACGCCCAGGGTAGAGCGGACAGACGTTGAGCCGGATATACTCCAGATGGGTTATGACATCGAGAGCATGGTGGCAGCTCTGAAGAGGGAAATCCAGGAAATCGGTGCCAAGAGGGCGGTGGTGGATTCCATCTCCATAATGAGCGTCTACTACACTGAAAACGAATTCGACCACAGGACAAAGCTCCTCAGGCTGTCCGCCGAGCTGTCGAAACTCGACGTGACCACCCTCATCATCTCGGAGGCAC
>JAADFM010000012.1 GCA_013152845.1 Methanobacteriota archaeon
GAATTCAGGATGGTCTTGAACCTGTGGCAGTATCCCACCTCGAATCCCCGGTAGTCCTCGCAGGTCTCCAGGGCGCACGTCTTGTTTTTCTCCAAGCGCATCACCTCCTCACTCCATACCCAGCCTGCACAGGGTGGTGTACACCTCCATCTTCCTGGCCTCGCTCTCCAGGCTCTCCTGGTACCTGAGGCAGTACGTCCCTATGCAGTACTCGCACCGCTCCGGTGAGCACCCGTGGGACATCACGGCCCTCACCTCAAAAAGAGCACTGGTTGGACCAGTACTCCCTGTCCTCCGGGGTCTTCAGGGTCACCCGCATCTTGACGCAGTACCCCACCGACTCCGGGCCCGAATAGTAATGGCATCCCTCAGGGGAACAGTCCATGGCAAACCTCATTTTCCCCTCCATTTCACATCCTCCACATATCTCCTGGCCCGCTCCACCAGGGCGTCCATCTCCTCGTCTGTGGGGGGTGCCACCCCTCTAAGCTCCTCCACCCTGATATTCAGGGGCGCATACTTCTGGAGCACGTACCTCTTAGCCCCCCGGAGTTCCCTGGCGATATCCTCGATATCCTCAGGCTCCATGAGGGTCGGCACATAGGTTGTGCGGAACTCGTAGTCCACCCCCGAAGCCTTCAGGAGCTCGATGGACCTGACGATGCCATCCAGGTTGCCGTTCATATCCACCCCTGCCACCCGGGAGTACTTCTCCGGCTCCAGGGGCGCCTTCACGTCCATGGCCACGTAATCCACCAGGTTCTCGTTTATCAGGGCCTTCAGGACCCCGAACCTGGTCCCGTTGGTATCCAGCTTCACCATCATGCCCCGCTCCTTCAGCGCCCGGCAGAAATCCGGCAGGTCGGAATGTACCGTGGGCTCCCCGCCCACAATCACCACCCCGTCGATGAAGTCCGAATGCTCGTCCAGGAAGGAGAATATGGACTCCTTGGGCACGTTATCATAGGAGCCGGGCTCATAGACCAGCTCGTGGTTGTAGCAGTAGGGACAGCGCAGGTTGCACCCAGGTGTAAACACCAGGGAGGCAATCCTCCCGTCCCAGTCCACGAGACTGGTCTCCATGAAACCCTTAACGTCCATCACAGGCTCTTCCAGGCGCGTTCCAGTTCTTCCGGGTCCGGCACGTCGCCCCGCCAGGACCTGACCTCTTCTTCCTCGTCGTCCCGCAGCACCAGGGTCGTGGGGGTTGACATGACCCCGTAGTAGGCGGCCTCTGCCATCCCGTCCACGTCCTCCACGTCGTAGTACTCCACCGTGGCCCCCAGGGCCTCCAGGCCTTTAAGGACCTCCTTTGTGGCAGGGCACTTGCCGCAGTCCTCCTTGTAGAACATCTTGACCGGCATCAGGCCTCCTCCGCGGCGGCATAGAGGGTCCCGAAATGGGAACCGTCCCTGGCCTGCCTGTCCTTGAGCTCGCCTATCTTCCCCTTGTTCCATGAGGAAACCTTGGAGAAGAAACCGGTAACCCGGGTTATATGCTCGATGTTTTCCGAACCGCAGCACGGACACTTTCCTTCCATCTAATCACCTCCGTATCCGAATTCTTCGATGTAACGCTTGATAATCTCCTCGGCATGCTTCAGCGCCTCCTCGTCGTCGGCAAGCCTCTCTTTCAGGTCCAGGAAGAAGGCCTCGTCGATCTTCATCACGCCAGCCCCCTGACAGTCTTGCCGCAGTCCAGGCACGAGGTGAACTCCGGGGAGAAGCATATCTGGTCGTTTAAGGTCTTCTTGAAGGTCTTTATCACGAAGTTGGCAATACTGGCCGGGTCGGGTCTTGCCTCGCCCAGCCAGATGTGGGTCAGAGACCCGGCATGTATCATCGGGTGGAACATCCCCTCTTTCTTGACCCTCTCGATGGGGTTGATGCGCTCCCTGACGTTCAGGTAGGTGGAGTTGGTGTAGTACATCTCCCCGAGCTCTATGCTGCCCTTCATCACCGATGCCGCCTTGTCCCCGAAGTGGGCCAGGTCCAGCTTCGCCATCCGGTATGCGGTGGACTCCGCCGGGGTCTGCTCCAGGACAAAGCGCATGCCCATCTCCTCGCCCAGGCGCTCGGACTCCTTGTTCATGTAGGCGATGGTGCGCAGGCCGAACTTGAAGGCCTCCCTGGACTGGTGCATCTCCTCGCCGGTGTGGTACTGGACCATCTCGTTTAGGCCCACCATGCCGAAGAGGAAGGTGGCCCGGTGGAGGCGGTAGTAGGGCTCCCCGTCCTTGGTCATGGCCAGCAGCCCTAACGGTCCCTGGTTGCCCATGGAAAGCAGCCGGGTGATGAACCGCCGCTTGTACTCGTGGGCCTGGGCCATCAACTTCATGCGCTCCGAGATGATGTCGAAGAGCTCCTCGTCGTCCCCGTTTGCCTGATAGGCGACCCTGGGCAGGTTCAGCGTGGCGTTCTGCATGGCAGAGTAGCGCATCTTCCAGGGGGTCTTGGCGTCCTCGAAGTCCTGCTCCTCCAGCTTGAATGACAGCCGGCAGCACTCCGAAATCTTGGCGGTCTCGCCCCGGTCCATGACGTAGTAGGTGTTGCCCATCCGGGAGGAGACCTCGGCGGCCAGGTTCAGGAACTCCTCGTAGCCCTCGGTCTTGAACAGCCGCTCGGTGATGTGGAGCTGGGGCTTGGGGAAGAAGAAGGGCCTGCCCATGCCGTCCCCGCCCTTGTAGACGTTGAACAGGGCGGTGGCGAAGCGTTGCGCCTCGGGCAGGTAGTCCTCGTAGTTGTTGCCCGTGAACTCGCCTCCGGGCCCGATGGCGGGAACGCCTTCAAAGTGCTTTGGTATCTCCCAGTATATGTTCAAATCAGAGAATATGCTCTGCCCGCCCCGGGCCACCGCCTGCTGGGCGAACTCGAAGACCAGCATCTGGGCTATCTGCTCCATCCTCTTGTCGTCCACGCCCTTCAGGAAGGGGGCGAAGAAGAGGTTGACCGCATCCCAGCCGATGGCCCCCGCAAAGGAGCCCTGGAGGGCGGCCGAGAACTTGATGAGGTGCAAAAGCAGCACCTCGGGGTGCTTGGGTGGTTTCGAAATCGAGAGGGCGTTGGGCAGGTTCAGCCCGAACTTCTTGATGTACTCCAGGGAGTTGCCGGAGCAGTAGGGCCGGTCAATCATCCCCAGGTCGTGGAGGTGGAAGTCGCCCCGCTCGTGGCCTGCGGCTATCTCGGAGGGGAAGACCTTCAAGAGGGCGTACTGCTTCTTGATGCTCTCGGCCAGGGAGAGGTTGGTGGCCTCCGGGCCGTGGGGCACGTTGGCGTTCTCCTTGTTGTGCTGGACCACCATCTCGTGGACATCGAAGATGGGCACACCCAGCCGGGTGTAGTCCGTCCTCGTATCGATGAGACCGTGCCTTATGAGCTGGGTGTTGACCAGCTCGCGGATGAGGGGGCCGGTGAGGTACTTCTTTATCCCGGAATCCTCCACGATGTCCCTCACCTCCAGGCTGATCTTCTCGGCCGTCTCCCGGTCCAGGCCTGTCTCGTGGATGAGGGACTCCACTATCCTCTGGCGGTCCCATTCCACGATGTCCCCCCTTGACACCTTCACAAAGAGCGCAAGGTCGGTTGCATCCTTGGATTCAAGTCTTGTCTCCATCTTTCCAAACACCTCGTCAATGCATCAGAGCAGATGTTAGAGAATCTAACAAATTATTACCCCTGAGATTAGGATAATAAGTAAATTATTCATATATAAGCCTTACTAATCCTTCCTATTAACTTCAAATACGATAAAACTCACAGTATCCTAACCATTTTCTGCCCAGGCATCTGGAATCCCCCTCCCGGGGTTCACAGGCCGAACCTGCACCCCGGCGTGGACGTTCGGTATTCCAATTCCACCCTCTTTTCCGGTGCAAAAACCTTAATACCCGGACTCCACAGAAAGACCGCCATGAAGGTCACAACAGAGCTCCTCCTTGCGAACATCGGCGTCTATTCTGTCCTTGCCGTCCTCAGCGGCAACCCCCTGGAGCTCGACGACCGCTGGGTCCACGCCTTCGGGCTGTACAACCAGAGCTTCCTTGCCGGTGCCTACTACCAGGTCCTCACCTCCCTCTTCTTTCACTTCGACCTCCCCCATCTCGGCTACAACATGCTCTTCCTTGCCATCTTCGGCTACCGTGCCGAGGATATCTACGGCAGGAAGCGCTTTCTGGCCATCTACCTCGCCACCGGGGTCATCGCCTCCCTCCTCACCCTCTACCACGTCATGGCCACCTCCTCGCCGGAGCTCAAGTTCACCTCTGCGGGGGCCTCGGGGGCCATCTTCGGCATCCTCGGGGCGGTCCTCATAGCGCAGCGCAACCTGTATTCCGGGGGCGTGCGGACCTCCCTCCTCTATGGTTTCCTCTTCTTCATCCTGGCCAAGTCCACCGGCTTTCTGGCCCACCTCATCGGCCTGGTGGCCGGGTTCCTCATGGGCTACGCCCTCACCTGGGACTGGTATCCCCGGGTGGAGGAGCAGGACATCGACTTCGACGAGGCGGCCTGGGAGGAGGTGGAGCGCCAGGTCATGGAAGAAATAGAAAGAGAGAGGAGAGCCCCCCCCCGCCCAAGAGGATAATCGAGAAAGGAGGCAGTCTTTCCGTATTACCCTAGGGCATATTCTATTATGGCAATATGATTTATTTAAATATTACGGTGTTTTGGACAGTCTTTGCAAAAGGGTGCACAACCGTCACCCGGCCCTGGCAGACGGCTTTTCCCCTGCATCCTGCTCCCGCCCCCGGCCTGCCTCCGCCACCTCCATGAAGGCCTCTGCCACCCTCCGGACCTCCTCCTCGGTGAGGCCGTAGACCGACATCTTCACGTGCTTGGTCAGGCCGCGGTGCAGCCCCACGATGCCCCGCTTGACCATCTCGCTGGCCAGGAAGAACCCCTTCTTCTTGTGGGTCCTGGATATCTCCCAGAATAGGGGTGTCTCGAAGTGGAGGAGGTGGTGGTTGTGGGGCAGGTCCCCCATGAGCACCATATCGCACTCCTTTTCCATCTCATCGGCGAATCTCCTGGTCTTATCGAGTTCCCCGTCCCACCCCTTCACCCTCTCCTTCACATACGGGAAGGCCAGCATGGAGCTTATGAGGGGCTGCCCCCCGATGCCGCAGCCGAAGAGGTTCGGTACCTTCTTGCCGAAGAGCCTGCCGCTCCAGGCCGGACGGATCTTTGAGGTCTCGAAGAGCTTCTTGGAGTACTGGTAGGAGGTGACCACATAGCCCAGGGGTGAGAGGGACGCCATGGACTTGTGGGCGCTGAGGCTCAGGAAATCTATGTTCATCCTCTTCATGTCGATGGGCATCACACCGCCGGTATAGGCCGCGTTCACCATGAAGGGCACCCCGGCCTCACTGCAGACCCTCCCCACCTCGGCCACGTCGATGATGTTGCCGTAATAGGGGTCGGCATGGGTGGCCACCACCAGGGCAGGGTCCGTCCCCGTCTCCTGCCTGACCTCCCGGATCTTTTCTCCATAGTCCTCGGGGTTGATGCGGTACTCCGGGTAGCCCGAATGGGGCACCTCCACCACCTGGAGGCCGCACATCTCGGCTGAAATCATGGTGGTGTAATGGCAGGTGGCATCGGCGATGACCGTCCTCCCCTCGGCCTGCGAGGCCACGGCCCGCATCACCGTGAACTGGGCCGCCCGGCATCCGAAAGTGTGCTCGGCGACATCCCCGCCGAAGAACTCCGCCACCTCGGCCAGGAACTCGGTGATGGGCGGGTTCCTGATAAGGCCCGACCGCCCCTCCAGGCAGTCGTGGCAGGTCTCGTACCCGGTGCGCATCCAGTCCCGGCAGAGCTCCTCCCTGACCCCCCGGGGTATCATCCCGCCCCGCATGAGGGGGTTGATGACGATGCTGTCCCGGTACCTGTTCCTAACCGCCTTCATGGGCTATCGCCTCCTCTATCTTCTTCACCAGGAGTTCGATGGAGTTCCTCAGGTTCCTGCCGGTGTAGATGTCCGCACCGAAGGAATCCAGGTCCACCCGGGCATTCACGTAGCTCCAGTTGCCCCGCCTCACCACCCTGAAGAGGTCCGTATCACCGACGTCCCCCCGCACCGGGAGGGTTATGGTGACCCTGCCCACCCTGCCCCGGGGGTCCTTTTCCAGGTACAGCTTCACGTCGCGGTCACCGACCCGGCCGAAGAAGAAATCGGTGCTCTTCTCGAATCCTGCCTGCCTGAAGCTCTCGATGATGCCGGGGGCTATATCGCTGGTCAGACACCCGCACATGGCGGTGCAGCCCTTCTCTATATCGCGGACCCTCTCGGCAAGGACCCGGCAGGCCTCCATGGGCAGGCCCACCGCCATCTCAGCGTCCTTGAAATCCGCCAGGACCCTTGCACCCTGGCAGAAGAGGGACGCCGATGGAGCCCCCTCCAGGAGGACCCTGGCCACGGCCTCGCCGCACAGGCCGAAGGAACCCTCCTCGCCGAAGGAGGCGGACACCCCGCCCAGGAGGGCGCTGAGCTCCATGAGCTGCCTCGGCGTGCCTATGATGACGACCAGGTCGCTGTCCTCCTCCGGGGGGTTGCTGAGGAGGACGGAGACGGTCTTTTTCCCCACCCTGTACGGGAGCTCTATGTACCTGGGCTCCACGTACCCCAGGACCAGCTCGGCGTTGGGACATGCGTGGTCCCCGGCACTGAGCTGGAGTCTTGCAGGGGCCAGGGCCACCTCCCTTACCGCATCGCAGAATGCCACCGGGTTTCTGGGATGGGGCGCTGAATCTCCCTCCTTTTCGAGGAACTTCACCCCCACCAGGGAGTACCTGTTGCCGAAGTAGGGCGTTATCACTGCGTTTGGGTCCATTTCAATCACCCGATCCTTATCACTATCTCCCACTCCCCCGGGCCCTTCGGGACAGCCGAGAACCCGTGGCCTTCCTTCTCCGCCCACCTGGATATGGTCTCCAGGGTCGGCGGGTTGTCGGTCAAAAGGACCAGCTCGTCCCCGGTCCCCAGCTCTGCGGCCCCGCTGCGGGCCATGAGGAGGGGATGGGGGCAGCTGTAGCCCCTTGCGTCAACGGTCCGTCTGCTCATCTTGGGAACCCCCGGGAAGCTCACCCGTCCCTCAGGTCCGGCACCTCGATGAATAGCTCGAAGTCCACCCCGGCCCGCCTGACGTCCCTGACCCTGGCCTGTATCCTCTCCCCCTCGAGGCTGCGTGCTATGTTCTCCACCGCAGGCGGGTAGTCGAGGATGACCTTCAGGACCCCCCCGCCCTCATAGGCCAGGTCCTCCACCTTTATCTTCGTGTAGAGGAAGGTGTGGGGGCAGGTCTTGCCCCGGATATCCAGCTCCTCGGTTGCGGTCATCTCCCAACCTCGCATACCGCATCCACCGGCCTGGGTACGAAGCCCTCCCCGCAGGCGGTGCATCCGGGGTCCCTCCTCAGTTTCACCTTGTAGAAATCGAGGGTATCGGCGTTTATGACCAGGAGCCGGTTCTTCAGGGCGGGCTGGTGGCCCGCAAGGTACCTCAGGGCCTCGGTGGCCTGGAAGGACCCCACGATACCGGTGAGGGAGCCCAGGACCCCTGCCTCCCTGCAGGTGGGGATGAGGCCCGGGGGCGGGGCTTGGGGGAAGGCGCACCTGAAGCACGCCGTCTCCCCGGGTATTATGGAGGTGACCCTGCCCTCGTACTGGAGGACCGCGCCGTGGAAGAGTGGCACCCGGTTCCGGGCGCAGGCGTCGTTTACCGCATAGCGGGCAGGGAAGTTGTCCCACCACGGCGTCGAAGCCCTCCAGGAGCTCGAAGGCGTTATCATAGGTAATCCTCTCACTTATCCCGTCCACTTCTATCTCGGGGTTTATCTCGGACAGGCGCCTGGAGGCCGCCTCTGCCTTGGGCCTGCCCAGGTCGGCTGTGGTGTAGAGGAACTGGCGGTTGAGGTTTGAAGGCTCCACCTCATCGCAGTCGATGATGGTGATGCTGCCCACCCCTGCCAGGGTGAGGTAGGTGGACACAGGGCATCCCAGGCCCCCGCCGCCTGTCACCGCCACCCTGGCCTTTTTCAGGCGGTTCTGCTCCCTGGCCCCGAAATCCGGGAGAATCAGCTGGCGGCTGTACCTCTCGATTTCGTCTATTGTCAGTCCCATGTCATCCCCCCGATACCGCCGGCAGGATGGATATGGTGTCCCCTGGACCCACCGGCGTCTCCAGCCCGTCCAGGAACCGGACGTCCTCGTTGTTTACGAAGATGTTTATGAACTCGTTTATCCTGCCGTCCTTGAGGACCCGGTCCCCGAACCCCGGGCTCTCCCTGTCGATGAAGGATATCACCTCCCTCAGGGTACTGCCCTCGGCCCGCAGCTCGGGTTTGCCGCCGCAGTGGACCCTCAGAGGTGTCGACAGCCGCACCAGCGCCATCCTCAGGCCACCTCCCCGGCCACCTGGCGGTGGGCATGGCCGATGGCCGCCTCGAAGGCCCCCAGGTCGGACCTTATGTAGACCGGCTCCGGCAGGGCCTGCCTGAGGACGTCCTGGGTCTTGAGGCCGCACCCGGTGATGTAGGCCACCGTCCGCTCGTCAGGGTCTATCTCACCGCGCTCGACCAGGTTCTTGAGTGTGCCTATCACAACGCCCCCCGCGGTCTCGGTGAATATCCCCTCGGTCCTTGCCAGCAGCTTGATGCCCTCGATTATCTCCCCGTCGGTGGCAGAGCCGGCCGTGCCGCCGGTCTCCTTTAGGGCCTTGAGGGTGTACCTCCCGTCGGCCGGGTTGCCGATGGCCAGGCTCTTCTCGATGGTGTCGGGTTTCACCGGCCGGATATCGCCCCCGGAGCGCCAGGCGGTTGTGATGGGGCTGCAGCCCGCAGACTGGGCGGCGGTGAGCCTCGGCGGGCCGCCGTCGAGGATGCCGACGTCGTTGAGTTCCCTGAACCCCTTCCAGATCTTGGTCAGGAGGGACCCGGACCCCGCCGGTACCACCACCCTGTCGGGCACCTCCCAGCCCAGCTGCTCGGCCACCTCGAAGCCCAGGGTCTTGGAGCCCTCGGCATAATAGGGCCTCAGATTGATGTTTACAAAGGCCCAGTTGCGGTAGCCGGCAATCTCGGTGCAGAGGCGGTTCACCTGGTCGTAGTTGCCGTCAACGCAGACCAGGTTTGGGCCGTAGGCAAGGGCCTGGGCGACCTTTGCCGGGTTCAGGTCCGCCGGGATGAAGATGTAACTCGTAAGCCCGGCCTTGGCGCCGTGGGCTGCCACCGCCGATGCCAGGTTCCCGGTGGAGGCGCACCCCACCGTGGAGAAGGAGAACTCCAGCGCCTTGGAGACCGCCACAGAGACCACCCTGTCCTTGAAGCTGAAGGTGGGGTTCAAAGAATCATTCTTTATATACAGTTCCTTTAGGCCCAGCGCCCTCCCCAGGTTTTCGGCCTTCCGCAGGGGGGTAAACCCGGCACCCAGGTCCACGGGCGCCCCTCTCACAGGGAGCAGGGCCTTGTAGCGCCACAGACTGGCAGGGCCGCCCTCGATGGTCTTCCGGCTCACTGCCTCCTTGATTTTCTCATAATCGTAGGCCACCTCCAGGGGCCCGAAGCATTCCTCGCAGATGCTCACCGGGGCCTCCGGATATTCTTTTCCGCAGTTCCTGCAAACAAGTCCTTTTACTGTCATCGTGTCACCTTGAACTGCAGTGGATATTCCTCATATAAATATTTAATGGTGGAAAAAATTACCTTGGATAATAATTGAGTGGAATAAGAGGCGTGATGGGTCCTCCCGGATGTCCTACCTGTTGCCATAGAGGATAAGGTTTTAAATGTTAATTGCCAATCAGTTGGTAAGGTGAGGAAATCATGGCGGTCTCCACCGACAAATCTGGAATCACCCATCTGATTACTTTTAATGAGATGATGGAACAGAAAAGAAAGCTCGAAGAGCTGCTGGGGAAATACGGGGTGGCCTCTCCAGGGGAGATTGAGGAAAAGATAAAAAAAGGTGATGTTCCAGAGCACCCGGCTTACGAGGATTACCTATCTGCTCTTTCCTTAGAGGATAACATCTCCAAACTCAAGGACCAAATCCACAGGATGATAGATAGAGGAGATATAACCTTGCTGATTTTGAGGTTCCTTGGCTTTGCGAGGATTGCCAGGGACAAGTTTTCTGATATCGTAGCAGGAATGGAGATATTCGACGACAGGATGGTACTCGTTTTCTCTGACGGCTCCGAGATGACCGTTATGTACCCGATTGAGACTAAGTACTCTTTCCACTGGCAACGGAAGGACGGGATTATCCGGATTGATACCGCACCCCACCATCACGGCGTTAAGACATTCCCCAACCACATCCATTATGGTTCGGAAAAGGATGTCAGGGAGATACCATAACCGACCCTGGCAATCCCCCGGAGGAGAATTTCAAAAGGGTTTTGATGTTTTGCAGGGATTGCATCTCGAAATAGGCTTCCCGCAAGGCTCGTGGAATGGGCGGAGGGGAAGTTCGTCTAGACCTTCATATAGATGCTCATCTTCGCCATAGCATTGACGTGGTAGTAGAGCTTTTATATAACTTGAAACAGAAAGGTTTTCTCCATGTCCCAAATTGGACTTGTGGGTGGTATGGGAGTTCTTGAAGAAACTTATCTCCAAAAATTAAAGCAAAATTATTATGTAATCGACAATGAAGACATTAACAATATACATGATTTAAGGACTTTTAAAGTAATTATTTTTCCGTCACGATTGGGATATTATAACAGAGAACTATTGAAAGAAATTATTGCTAATGATGATTTCAAATTCCGATTAGAGGAGTTTCTACATCATGGAGGTCGGATACTTTTTTTCCCGCCCCTAATGACTGAATCTGATTTTGATAATGTTTGGCTTGCTGATTCCGTGGTACTAAATTGGTCCCCAATCGGTAACATTACATATCATCGTAAAAAAGGAACCAAAATCAAATTCAATGCTGAAGGAGACCATCACATAACAAAAAGTTTGAATTTACCCAATAGGCTTTCAGTAGTGGGTAGGTTTGAATATTCTGGAAAGAATAGGACTATTCCCATTATCACAACAAAACGCGATAATCGCCATGTTATATTCGAATTAAAAGTTGGTTCCGGTTCCATTTTATTTTTTACATTGGATTTGTCCATCAAAAATGAAGTAGATACTGAGACAAATGAATTATACAAAGGATTTTTTGAAAACGTCTTGAATTGGGGCCTTTATCCCATATCGTCATCCGTCCTTTTTGGACCTTTGTGTAACCAAGTTAAAGAACATTTTGGAGAAAAAATTGCCAGGTTTTTGAGGAAGGCCGACAACAAACTACTTGAGAATAACTTTCCTGAAGCGGGAAGAGATGCCTATATCGCCTTTGATATGGCCTTGAGGCAAAAAGGTAAAAAGAATAGACTACACGATAATATCAATGAAGTGTTTCCGGAGTCACCGGAAAAACCAGAATATAACATTTGTCATGGCATTCGAATTACGAGGAATAAAACTTTCCATGGGGGAAAATCTTCAGATGAAATCACAACAGAGGAAATCGAATATTTTATTTCTGCAATCAAATATATCTTCAAAAACTTGATTCAAGATGAAAAGTTTAGTACGAAATAGCTACCCCCACTTCCCTATGACCCGATTTCATCAAGGACATCCCTGACCCTTTCCGTCAGTGCTTCAAGGTCCTCCCGGACCCCCATCGTTCCCTGAATGCCTGGAGGGCT
>JAADFM010000013.1 GCA_013152845.1 Methanobacteriota archaeon
AGCGCCAACTGGCACGAGCGGGAGACCTACGACCTCATGGGCATTGTCTTTGAGGGCCACCCCAGCCTGAGGCGGATTCTGAACCCCGATGACTTCCAGGGCCATCCCCTCAGGAAGGACTTCGAACTGAAGGAGAACCCCATGTATTGAGGTGTGACCATGCCGGTAGAGACGTCATGCGGGATAGAAGGTTGCATCCGGGCGGTGAAGACCGACAATCCCGACGAGATGGTACTGAACCTGGGTCCCCAGCACCCGTCTACCCACGGTGTGGCGCGGCTGGTCATCAGGCTGAAAGGCGAGAGGGCCGAGCAGATAGAACCTGTCATCGGCTACCTCCACAGGGGCTATGAGAAGATGGCGGAGAACAGGACCTACATCCAGTTCATCCCCCTAACCGACAGGCTGGACTACCTCTCGGCCATCACCAACAACATGGTCTACTGCATGGCAGTCGAGGAGGTCATGGGCCTGGAGGTGCCGGAGAGGGCCGAGTACATCAGGGTCATCATGCTTGAACTCCAGCGTCTGGCGAGCCACCTGGTGTTCTTCTCGAGTTTCGGTGCCGACCTGGGGGCATGGACGGTCCTCATGTACGGGTTCAGGGAGAGGGAGCGCATCATCGACCTCCTGGAGATGGTCACCGGGGCCAGGCTGACCTACAACTACATACGCTTCGGCGGGGTCAGGGACGACCTGCCTGAAGGGTTCATAGAGAAATGCTCCCGGACCATGGAGATTCTCCCTGACTACTTCAAGAGCTATGAGGAGTACGCCTACGAGAACGAGGTCTTCATGGACCGGTGCAGGGGGGTAGGGGTCGTAAGTGCCGAGGACGCCATAAACCTCGGCCTGACAGGGCCGAACCTAAGGGCATCCGGGGTCCCCTATGATATCAGGAAGATAGACCCCTATTCCATATACGACCGCCTGAAGTTCAAGGTATGCACCGACAAGGCCGGGGATACCCTGGCGAGGTTCAAGATGCGCATCGACGAGATGTACGAGAGCGTCAAGATAGTCCAGCAGTGCCTGGACGAAATCCCCGAGGGCGAGATAAGGGCCAAGGTCCCCAAGGTGCTCAAGCCCCCGGCCGGGGAGGCCTACAGCCGTGTGGAGTCACCCCGGGGCGAGCTGGGCATGTATCTTATCAGCGACGGCAAGTCCCAGAGCCCCTACAGGCTGAGGATTCGAAGTCCTGCCTTCTGCAACCTCTCGGGCTTCCCGGCCACCGCAGAGGGCGAGTACATCCCGGACGTCATCGCCAATTTCGCGAGTATAGACATCGTCCTGGGGGACGTGGACAGGTAGGTGAGGAGAATGGCGGTTATAACCGAAATCATGGCCAACCCGGTGGCACGGGGCCTTGTGGGCGTCCTGGTGGTGGTGGCCTTCATCTCCCTCAACGTCCTCTTCCTCACCTGGATGGAGAGGAAGGTGGTGGCCAGGGTCCAGGTCAGGTACGGTCCCAACCGCGCCGGCCCCTTCGGCCTCCTGCAGCCTGTGGCAGACACGGTGAAGCTCCTGACCAAGGAGGACATAATCCCCAAGGCGGCCGACCGCCTCCTGTTCACCCTTGCGCCGGCGGTGGCCTTCACGGTGGCGGTACTGCCTGCCATCACCATCCCCCTGACCAAAGGCCTCATCGTAACGGACCTGAACGTGGGAATCCTCTACGTGATAGCGGTCTCCTCCCTGGCCACCATCCCTGTGATAATGGCGGCCTGGGGCTCCAACAACAAGTACTCCCTCCTGGGTGGGATGCGGGCCGTGGCCCAGTCCTTGAGCTACGAGATACCCCTGGTGCTGTCGGTGGTGGGTGTGATAGCCCTCACCGGCTCGCTGAGCATGGTCAGGATAGTGGAGGCCCAGAAGGATACCTGGTTCATCCTCCTCCAGCCCCTGGGATTCGCCGTCTTCTACCTGGCGGCCATCGCGGAGATGGGCAGGATACCCTTCGACATGCCCGAAAGCGAGTCCGAGCTGGTGGCCGGGTTCCATACCGAGTACACCGGGATGAAGTTCGCCCTCCTACTCTTCGCCGAGTACATCCACATGGTGGTTGCCACCGCCCTCATCGTGGTCCTCTTCCTGGGCGGCTGGAACCTGCCCTTCATAACCCTGCCCCCCATCCTGCAGGCGGCGGTCTTCATGGTGAAGATGTACATCGTGATATTCATCCTCATGTGGACCCGGGGGACCCTGCCCAGAATCAAGATAAACGTCATGACCGCCATCGGCTGGAAGTTCCTCATCCCCCTGGCCCTGGCCAACATATTCATAACCGGGATCCTCCTGGCGTGGTGATAGAAAGATGATGGATAGACTGAGACGAATGACGCACCTGGTTCCCCTCGAGATAGTGGGGAAGCACCTCTTGATCAAACCCATCACCCTCCAGTACCCGGAGGAAAAACCGGTGATATCCGAGAGGTTCAGGGGGCTCCATCATCTTGACCTGGACCAGTGCATCGGATGCGGCACCTGTGCCAGGCAGTGCCCCAACAAGTGCATCACCATGTTCGTGGCAGGGGTGGAGGAGAAGAAGATAGGGGAGAAGGTCGTCAAAGTATCCCCAGATATACATCGGCAGGTGCATGTTCTGCGGCCTGTGCCAGGAGGTCTGCCCAAAGGGCGCTCTCGTGCTTACCAAGACATTCGAGCTTGCGGCCTTCTCCAGGGAGGACATGCTCTACACCTACGAACAGCTGGCGGAAGGTGGTGAAGGATGAACCTCGAGCTTGCGGTCTTCTACCTACTGGCCATTGTGACCCTGGTCTCAGCAGTCCTTGTCATCACCACAAAGGACATCTTCAGGGCGGCCATCTCCCTCATGCTCATGTTCGTTGCCATCGCCGCCGTCTATCTCACCCTGGGGGCGGAATTCCTGGCCATGGTGCAGATACTGGTGTACGCCGGTGCCGTGACCATCCTCATAATATTCGGCATCATGCTGACTAAAAAAGAGAACAGCGGGGGTGATGGCTGATGGCTGATACAGGGAGAAGGGCCATCAAGATGCTGGTATTCTTCGCCTTCATGTTCCTGCTGAGCCTGACGGTTGCAAGCCCTGTCTGGGAGGTCTCCCCGGTCTATCCCGTCACCCTCCCCCAGACACCCTTCGGGGTGGATGACATCGGCGTGGGGATATTCACCACCTTCGTCCTGCCCTTCGAGGTCATCTCCCTGGTACTCCTGGCAGCAATGATAGGCGCCATCTACATCGCCAAGAAGGAGGTGTCGGGATGATACCCCTGTACTACTACCTGACCCTGGCCGCCGCCCTCTTCGCCCTTGGGGCCTACGGCATCATGACCCAGCGCAACGGCATCAAGATCCTCATGTGCATCGAGATGCTCCTGAACTCGGCCAACATCAACCTGGTGGCATTCGCAAAATACCAGGCCGATATCGCAGGCCAGGTCCTGGTGACCTTCACCATATCCCTTGCCGCCGCCGAGGCTGCGGTGGGTATTGCAATCCTCATCGCCCTTTACAAGACCCACGGGACCATTGACATCACCCAGATAGGTCCCTTAAGGAGATGGTAGAGATGGAGGTAATCGAGTCTGCAAGACCCCTGATGGCGGTACTGGTCTCCCTGGGAGCGGTCCCCCTGATACTGGCGTCCAAGCGCAACCCCAACGTCAGGGAGGCATGGACCATCATCGCCGCGGTGCTGAAGTTTGCCATAGTGGCCTCCATGCTGCCCATCGTCCTCTCCGGCAACGTGGTCGAGTACACCCTCTACCAGTTTTCGCCGGCCCTGCTGCCCGGCCTGGAGCTCAAGTTCAGGGCCGATGCCTTCGGCATGTTCTTTGCCACCATCGCATCCTTCCTGTGGATTCTGACCTCCCTGTATTCCATCGGCTACATGCGCAGTCTCAAGGAGCATGCCCAGACCCGCTACTTCATGTGTTTTGCGGTCTCCCTCTCGGCGACCATGGGCATCGCCTTTGCCGCCAACCTCCTGACCCTCTTCATCTTCTATGAGATACTCTCCATCATAACCTACCCCCTGGTCATCCACGAGGAGTCCAGGGAGGCGGTATGGGCCGGCAAGAAATACCTGGTGTATCTGGTGGGCGGCTCCATCGGCTTCCAGATGACGGCCATGATTATCATCTATGCCCTCACAGGGACGCTGGATTTCTCCAACTCGGGCATCATCGCCGGCCACGGCATGGACAAGGTCCTGGTGGCCCTCCTCCTGTTCATGCTGGTCTTCGGATACACCAAGGCCGGTGTCATGCCACTCCACAGCTGGCTGCCCACGGCCATGATTGCCCCCACCCCGGTCAGCGCCCTCCTCCATGCGGTGGCGGTGGTCAAGGCCGGTGTGTTCTCGGTACTGCGGGTGGTGTTCTTCGTCTTCGGCCCGGACCTCCTCTCCAGCCTGGACCTGGGCACCATGCTCGGGTATGTGGCATCCTTTACCATCATCATGGCCTCTGTCTTCGCCCTGACCAGGGACAACCTGAAGCAGAGGCTTGCATATTCCACCGTAAGCCAGCTCTCCTACGTCATCCTGGGGGCGGCCCTTCTGACCCCCAGCGGGATGGTAGGCGGCACACTCCACATTCTCAGCCACGCCTTCGGGAAGATAACCCTCTTCTTCTGTGCGGGGGCCATCTTCGTGGCGACCCAGAAGAAGAACATCTCCGAGATGGCAGGTATCGGATGGAAGATGCCCATAACCATGACCGCCTTCTCCATAGGGGCCTTGAGCATGATAGGCATGCCGCCGGCGGTGGGATTCCTGAGCAAGTGGTACATGGCCCTGGGGACCATCCAGGAGCCGACAAGGCTGGTATTCCTGGCCGTCCTTCTGGCCAGCGCCATCCTGAACGCGGGCTACTTCTTCCCTGTCATATACACCGCCTTCTTCAAACCCCTGCCCGAGGGCGAGGAGCCGGGGTTCAAGGAGGCCCCCATGTTCTGTGTGGTGCCACTTTCGATAACCGCAATCGGGACCATAGTCTTCCTATTCTACCCCGGGGTATTCCTGGAGCTGGCGCGGATGGCAGTAGAAGCGCTGGGAGGTCCGTGAAAGATGGAAAACGAGAGGAAGGCAGTCATAATCTCAGCGGCCATCGCCCTGGTGATGCTGGCCCTGGTTGTCCCCCACTACCACAGGACCTTCGAGTTCCAGTTCCCGGGCTTCGAGATCCTCTTCGGGGTGGTGGGGACCATCCTGCTGGCCCTGATATTCAAGGGTCTGGGCATTGTAAACATGAAGGAGGGACTCTGGGATGACTAGTGCTGTACCCCCCTTCCTCATATTCTTCCTCGGGGCGGCCTTCCTGCCCTTCATCAACGGCCACCTGAGGAAGGCATACATCATGCTCGTTCCCACCCTGGCACTTCTGGACCTCTATTACATGACCCAGCAGACCTCCTGGGCGGTCAACGTCTTCGGTTTCAACGTGGTCCTCCTCCATGCGGACAGGCTGAGCCTTGTGGTGGGCTACATCTTCGGGATGATAGGCTGGCTGGCCATCCTCTACTCCCTCAGGGTGGAGGAACCCGGGCAGCTCATCTTCGCCTTCCTGTACGTGGGCTCCTCCCTGGGGGCGGTCTTTGCAGGCGACCTCTTCAGCCTCTTCGCCTTCTGGGAGGTCATGGCCTTCACCTCGGTGATGCTGGTCTTCTACGACCGGTCCAAGAGGTCCGTGGACGCAGGCTTCCGCTACATCCTCTTCCACGTCTTCGGCGGCACCCTTCTTATGGCAGGCATCGTCATCCACTACATCACCACCGGCAGCATCGACGCCACCATGGTGGAGATGGGCACAACCACCCTCTCCAAGGTGGCCTACGTGGCCATGCTCCTGGGGGTCGGGCTCAACACCGCCTTCATCGGCCTGCACACATGGCTGCCGGACTCCTACCCCAAGTCCACCATCTACGGCGGTGTCTTCATGTCGGTCTTTACAACAAAGACCGGGGTCTATGCCCTGGCAAGGCTTTTCACCTACGAGTTCACCGAGAACATCCACCACGTGGACAACCTCATCTTCCCGGTGGCGGCCATGGGGACCCTCATGGTGGTCTACGGCGTCGTCTTCGCACTCCAGCAGAACGACATCCGCAAGCTCCTCTCCTACCACATCATCAGCCAGGTCGGCTACATGGTGGCCGGGGTGGGTCTCGGGACCGCCATGGGCATAAACGGGGGCATCGCCCACGTCTTCAACCACATCCTCTACAAATCCCTCCTCTTCATGACCATGGGTGCGGTCATGTACAGCACGGGCCGGCGGCATCTCACCGAGCTCGGAGGCATCTGGAGGAAGATGCCGGTGACCATGGTGGCCGCCATGGTGGCCGCCTTCTCCATCTCCGGGGTGCCTGGCTTCAACGGTTTCGTGAGCAAGGGTATGGTCATCGATGCCGCCGCCGAGCTGGGCAGGGAGGCGCTGGAGGCCGGCCACATGGCAGCAGCCCAGGGCTTCCAGGTCCTCTGGCTCGGGATGCTCCTCGGGTCCATAGGTACATTCCTGTCCTTTTTGAAGCTGACCTACTTCACCTTCTTCAGGCCCAACGAGTACGGGGAGGAGGTGCCCTGCAAGGGTGACCCGCCGTGGCCCATGCAGCTGGCCATGTCCATTACCGCCTTCCTCTGCGTATTCTACGGCCTGTTCCCCCAGTACCTCTACCGGTGGCTCCCCTATGACGTGGCGGCCACAGGCTACGACGTGATAGACTACGGCATCGCCCACGTCTCTGGCACTGCCCAGATCCTGGCCATGACGGCCTTCACATTCTTCGTCCTTAACAAGTACTTCGAGCCGCATGTCATGATAAGCTATGACCTGGACTACTTCTACCGCCTCTTCGGCAGGTTCACCCTCTGGAGCTTCAACGTGCCCATATCCGGGTTCGGCAGGTGGACCGAGAAGGTCTTCTTCGAGAGGATACCCTATATGATAATGTGGTTCACCAGAAACCCCTACGCCGCCCTGAAGATCATCTGGCGTGCGGCCACCGGCAGGGACGTCTCAAAGGACAGGGAGGCATTCCCCAACATCCCACTCCGGATGGAGGTGGTTAGCAACACCGCCCTGATGGCCCTCCTCCTGTTCATTGCTTATATTCTTATTCTCCTGTATGCAGGAGGCATATCCAGGCTGGGAGGTGGGGTGCTGTGAACTACGCTCTCCTCCTGCCGGAGGTCATAGTCCTCCTCGGTGCCCTCTACGCACCCCTGCTCGCATTCAGGATGAAGGAGCAGGACAGGTATCTCGTGGGCTACTGGGCTGTGGGCACCCTCCTCCTGGCCCTTGCTGCCTGTCTGCCCCTCCTCAATGATACCGGGACCCTGTTCAACGGGTTCCTGATAATCGATGCCTATGCCATGCTCTTCAAGCTGGTGTTTCTGGCAGTGGCGGTCCTCACGGCCACCGCCTCCATCACATATGTGAGGAAGGACCCCAACAACGGGGAGTACTATACCCTCATCCTCTTCGCCACCCTGGGCATGATGCTGGTGGCCTCGGCAGGGGACCTCATCACCCTCTATGTGGGCATCGAGCTGGCCGGGATATCCACCTATGCCCTGGCAGCCTTCAGGAAGACCGACAAGAGGTCCACCGAGGCGGCCATGAAGTACTTCATCTCCGGGGCCTTTTTCTCGGCCATGCTCCTATTCGGCATATCCCTGGTCTATGGTATCGCCGGCTCCACCAACATAGCTGCGGTGGCGGGGATGATGGCCAGCGCCGACGTGACATTTGTCCCCTTCGCACTTGTGGCCATGCTGTTCCTCATGGCAGGTTTCGGGTTCAAGATGGCTGCCGTGCCCTTCCAGATGTGGGCACCCGATACATACGAGGGGGCGCCGGATACCATCAGCGCCTTCCTGGCAGCGGGCTCCAAGAAGATGGCATTTGCCGCCGCCTTCAGGGTCTTCCTTGTCTCCCTCATCGTCCTCAGGGCCGAGTGGACCGTCATCCTCGGCCTGATGGCCGTGGTCTCCATGACCTTCGGCAACGTGGTGGCCCTGGCCCAGAAGAACATCAAGAGGATGCTCGCCTACTCTTCAATCGCCCAGGCCGGCTACCTCCTGGTAGGCCTGGTGGTGGCTGCCCAGCTGGGAGCCGTGGGGCAGCTGGGCCTGGCATCCAGTATCCTGCACATATTCGTCCATGCCTTCATGAAGGGCGGGGCCTTCATCGCAGTGGCGTGCGCATCCTACATGATGGTGGGGGACAAGGTGGAGGACTACATGGGCCTCTCCAAGAGGGCCCCGGTGACGGCCCTGACCATGATGGTGTTCCTGATATCCCTTGCAGGCATCGTACCCCTGGGCGGGTATGTCTCGAAACTCTTCATCCTCATCGCCGCCTTCAAGGCCGGGGGCTGGATGGTGTTCCTGGGCATCATGCTGGTCCTCAACAGCCTGGTATCCATGTACTACTATGGCCGGGTCATCAAGAACATGTACTTCCAGCTCCCGGGTGGCGGGTTCCTGGAGCACGGCCAGCATCCCCCGGAAGTGGAGAGGCTGGAGGAACCCCTGGGGTTCGTCATCCCCCTGGTGGCGGCCGCAGCGGTGGTGATGCTGATAGGCATCTATCCGGTACCTTTCATCGAGATGGCCCAGGCAGCCGCTGCCGCCATCATACCTTAACCTATTTATATCCGGCGGGGCAGATTTCATCTAAACGGGGTGAATCAAGTGACGGATGAGGCCAAGGAGAGTACGCCGAAGAAGGGGACATCGCCCCTGAAGATAATAGGGATAGGCGTCATCGTACTCATCCTCCTGGTGTTCCTGGGTGCAGCCTACATATACTTCGGTGTCATAAGGCCCCTCCAGGGCCTTGACATCCAGCCCGGGCAGATGCGGCCGGTATCCTTGAGCCCGAACGTGGTTATCGAGGGAACTTTCATTATCACCAACCCCGGAGGGGAGACCAGGATACCGAAAATCGACCTGGACCTATATGTGGGCGAAACACTCATCGCCTCGGGGGAGGTGCCCGAGACGGTCCTGCCGCCCGGCTCCACAGAGTCCGTAAACGTCAACTTCGTATCCGATATGAACGTATTCAGCCTGATTCTCCTACTGGAGAGCAAGAAGAGCCAGGATGTCAGGGTGGGCGGGAAGATACATTCCAGACCCATTGCCATACCCATCCCGAAGCTGCCTGTCCCGGTGGACCTGGCCGAACTCCTGGGGCCTATTGATGCGCTGAAAGGGACGCCCGTCTTCCCCATGCTTTCCACCCTCGAGAAGAATCCTGACCTCACAGTAGGGGAGGCCCTGGAATCGAGGGAGTTCATCGAAGGGATGGAGGCCTCTATAGGACGGGACATCACCGACCAGGAGATTGCCCAGCTGAGGGACTTCTTCGAGGCGCAGGGAATGCTGGACATGAAGGCCGATGAGGTGATTAACAACCCGGCATTCCTGGAGATGTACCAGATGGTCACGGCCCAGTAGGGCATGACGGGTTTCTAAAACAGGGCCGCATCACATATACATCCACACGGCTATCAGGCACGCCAACCCTGCCCCGGCTGTTATGACCGATGGCAGTACGAGGTTCCTGGTAAGAGGACCTGAGCCGCTGATTCTTGCCAGGAGTATCTTGTTCAGGGTACTGGTCATGGAGGAGAGGATTCCCGCATAGGCCGCCGTCTGCACGCTCATCGAGCCTTTGACGGCAAAAGACGCCAGGGAGGCCACCACGGCGGCGCTGGATACAAGACC
>JAADFM010000014.1 GCA_013152845.1 Methanobacteriota archaeon
ACTACGTGCTCGCTCAAATGCCGCCAGTGCGCTATCGCTTACTGGTGGCTTCACGTTAGGTATTACAAAAGGAGATAAAAAGTTTTGGGACCGAATCAAATCGTTTGCATTTGTTAACAAACGCAAACATGGTATGGGGACCATCGCCACAAGGGTTGCCGAGGAGGTGGAAGAGTACATAGCCCAGGTTATGGAAGCCGAAGGTCTGGACAAGTCCTCCACCATCAGGAAACTCCTTCTGAAGGGCATCGAGCAATGGAGACTCGAGAGGGCGATTGAAGATTTAAAATCCGGGAAGGTCACCATATCAAAGGCTGCTGAGATGGCAGGTATAACCATTTACGAGATGGTGGAAATCGTAAGGGAGAAGAAGATAGATTACATCCATATAACCAAGGCTGAATTAGAAGAAGAACTGGCGCTTTTGGAAGGGGATTAGATGGAACTGGTCCTGGACACGACCCCCCTTATCTATCTTATCAAATCCGGGTTTTACAAGTACTTTACCGGTCTTGGGCTGAAACTTTGGACAACAGGAGAGGTTGTAAAAGAGCTCCGGCTTGAAGACGGGGGGTATCCAGAAAATCATATCATCGCGAAGCTAATCGAAGACAAAATCCTCGTAATTTCTAACCCAAAGAAGATACCAAAAACTCCCAACGGTGTCCACAAAGGCGAGGCGAGCGTTATTACATTGGCAAAGGAGAAGGGGGCCGTCGCCGTAATTGATGACAGGGTGGGCAAACTCTATGGCGAAGGTTTAGGAGTAAAGAGCGTCCATTCGACTTTCCCTGTCTTCACAGCCCTGAAAAAGGGGCTCATCTCAAAGGAAAAGGCAAAAAGACTTCATCGACTCCATGATCGACGCCGGGTGGCGCTGCGATGTAGAGACTTACAAAAACATCCTTCGAGCCATCGACGGCCTGGGCAGCCTGGGCAAAAAGAGATGAGAAGTCATGGGACGAGTTTCACTACTTTAGACTATCAAGAAAAAATCCCAATCTTCTCTCCATCATCAAGAGACCTAACGCTGGTACCAACCAACTCAATATTGCCTTCTTTTTTCCAAACTCATGGATTTCGTCTACTGCCAAAGTTGTTAGATATGCACCATACAAGGCAATGACTCTAAGAATAATTCCTAAATAATTCCAAGACATATCAAAACTCAATTCCAAGGAAAACCACCATATTACAGAAAAAAACTGATATATTACTAAAAAAGGAGCACTGATTAAGCTAAGTAAATAAAAATGCTGGCCAAAACTGCCCTTTCCTTTTAAGATTAAACACATTACATAATTGGGCGCAGAATAAATGAATCCAAAGAGAATAGCACCTATACTCATACCTATAAGCATTACTACCGCAAAAGGAATTATTGCTGTTGAACCTCGCGCTATTATTTGAAATATGCAAATCTCTAATCCGGCAAAAAAGCCTGCGAGACCGAGAACCTGTATTGCGTTATTTAAATTTGCATTATTTTTTTCGTTTCTGAAAGTAGCGGAGGGCGACCGATATACGCTCAACCACTTCCCTACAATTGAGAATGTCCACCGCTTTATTTCAGCCACAATGGGACATATTATTCTAGCAGAGTATTTAAAATGTGAGTACTGGGCTGCGGTGAAATGAGATAAAGATTTAGGGTATCAAAAGAAAAAAGGAGTTAGAGCCCCCTAGGTCATCAGCTCGATCTCGATGTTGACGCCGTCCGGGACCTTGACCCGCATAATCTGGCGCATGGTGCGCTCGTCGGCCTCGATATCGATGAGGCGCTTGTGGACCCGCATCTCCCACTTCTCCCATGTGGCGGTGCCATCACCGGAGACGGACTTGCGCACCGGCACCCTGAGGCGCTTGGTGGGCAGGGGGATGGGCCCTGACATATCCACACCTGTCTTCTGGGCAATCTCCTTGACCTGGTTGCATACCCCCTCCAGCTTGGTATGGTCCGTCCCGCTGAGTTTGATTCTCGCCTTCTGCATCTTCCAGTCTCACCTGTAAAAATAATCACCGGGCCAAGGCCCGGTTTTCTGACTTACTTGGCAGGTGTGATGTTCACCACCATACCGGCGGCCACTGTGGTGCCCATATCCCTGATGGCGAAGCGGCCCATCTGTGGGATCTCCTTCACCTTCTCGATCACCAGGGGCCTTGTGGGCTGGACCCTGATAACGCCGGCGTCGCCGGACTTCAGGAACTTGGGCGCCTCCTCGGCCACGTTGCCTGTCTTGGGGTCGAGCTTTGATATGAGCTCGGTAATCTTGCAGGCCACCTGGGCGGTATGGGTATGGAACACCGGGGTATAGCCGATGGTGATGGCGCTGGGGTGCTGGAGCACCACTATCTGGGCGGTGAACTCCTTGGCCACCGTCGGCGGGCTGTCCGTATGCCCGGCCACATCGCCCCTGCGGATATCGTTCTTGCCCACACCGCGGACGTTGAAGCCCACGTTGTCCCCGGGCTCTGCCTTGGGGATGGACTCGTGGTGCATCTCGATGGTCTTGACCTCGCCGGAGACCCCGGCAGGCTCGAATACCACCTTGTCGCCCACCTTCATGACACCGGTCTCCACCCTGCCCACGGGTACCGTCCCGATGCCGGTTATGGAATAGACGTCCTGGACCGGCAGCCTCAGGGGCAGGTCCACGGGCTTCTCGGGCTCCTTGAGGTTATCGATGGCCTCGATGAGGGTGGGCCCGTCGTACCAGGGCATGTTCTCGGACTTCTTGATGATGTTATCGCCCTCAAGGCCCGAGGCGGGTATGAACGGTATCTCGGCGGGCTTGTAACCCACCATCTGGAATATCTTGCTAAGCTCGGCCTTGGTGTCCTCGTACTTCTTCTGGTCCCATTTCACGGTATCCATCTTGTTGATGCTGACAATCATCTGCTGGATACCCAGGGTCTTGGAAAGGAAGATGTGCTCCTTGGTCTGGGGCATCAGCCCGCCCTTCTCGTCCCTCTCGCCTACGGCCACCACAAGAACCGCGGCATCGGCCTGGGATGCCCCGGTAATCATGTTCTTGATGAAATCCCTGTGGCCCGGGGCGTCGATGATGGTGAAATAGTACTTGTCGGTCTCCATCTTCTGGTGGGAGATATCGATGGTCAGACCCCTCTCCCTCTCTTCCTTCATCCTGTCCATGACCCAGGCGAACTCGAAGGTCCCCTTGCCTATCTTATCGGCCTCTTCCTTGTACTGCCTGATGATGTGCTCTCCTATATCGCCTTTCTCGAAGAGCAGTCTTCCTACGGTCGTAGACTTCCCGTGGTCCACGTGCCCTATAAACACTAGATTTATGTGTGGTTTCTCAGCCATGTGTTATTCCTCCGTTCTATTAGTTTATATATAACCTTCGGTGAAGATGTATTTTTCAACCATTTAAACCTTTCTCTCACGCCAGGCCCTTGCGGTCCCGAATCTGCCTTATTATCTGGTCCTGGATCTCCCCGGGCAGCCTCTCGAACCCGATGAACTCCGTGGACCACAGCGCCCTGCCCTCGGTGGCAGACCTGATGTCGCCTGCAAAGCCGAACATCTCGGCCACGGGCACGTTGGCCTCCAGGATGGCCATGTCCCCTTCCTGGCGCATATCGATGATCTGGCCCCTGCGGGACTGGATCTGGCGCATGGCAGCGCCCATGTAGTCCTGGGGTACGTGGATGAACACCTTCTGCTTGGGTTCCAGAAGGACGGCCTTGGCCTGGAGCATGGCCTCCCTGATGGCGTCCCTCACCGCGGGTATGACCTGGGCCGGGCCCCTGTGGATGGCGTCCTCGTGGAGCTTGGCATCGGTGAGCTTCACCTTGACCCCCATCACCTTCTCCTTGGCCAGGGGACCGTCGTCCATGGCCTCGTGGAAACCCTCCTGGATGAGGCTGATGACCTCGTTGAGGTACTGGATACCCTTGGTGACGTCTGTGAACACGTTGTTCTCGTATATCTCCACCGCACCCTTGGCGTCCACCTTGTTCATGCCGTGCTCAAGGAGTGCGCTGCCGATTTCCTTGCCCTTGAGGCGGTGGGGTTTTATCTCCCCCTCCTTTATGGCCTGGAGGACCTCCGGCTCCAGGGGCTCCACGGTGAAGTAGAACCGGTTGTGCTTGTTGGGGGACTTGCCCTCCACGGGCTGGGGATTGGTACCGGCCACCGTCTCCCTGTAGACCACGATGGGCTGGGAGACCCGGATCTCCACGCCCCGCTGGTTTATCCTGTAGGCCACAATCTCCAGGTGGAGCTCTCCCATGCCTGAGAGGAGGTGCTCCCCGGTCTCCTCGTCGATTTGTACCTTCAGGGTGGGGTCCTCCCTGGCCACGGTGCGCAGCACGTCGATGAGCTTTGGGAGGTCCTTCATGTTCTTGGCTTCGACAGCCACGGTCACCACCGGCTCCGAGGTGTGGCGCATCTCCTCGAAGGGCTCCATGGGAGAGCCCACCTCGGTCACGGTCTCGCCTGCCATGACGTTCTTCAGGCCCGTGACCATGGCGATGTTGCCGGCCACCACGTAATCGGTGGGGAACCGCTCAGGCCCGAAGTAGATGCCCACCTGCTGGGCCCGGGCCTCCTGCTTGGCGTTGTTGAGCCAGAGTTTCGTACCCTTCTTGAGGGTGCCGGAGAATATCCTCCCGGTGGCAATCTCCCCGGCCTGGGGGTCCACCGAGAGGTCGGTTACCATCATGGAGAACTTGCCATTGGGGTCGCAGTTGACCATGGCCTGGCCGTCCTCGGATTCGATGTCCCCGGGCCAGATGTGGGGTATCCTGTACTTCTGGGCCACGGTAGGGCTCGGAAGGTGCTTGGTCACCATGTCCAGGATGACCTCGTGGACCTTGGCTTTCTGGGCCAGCTCTTTCTGGTTGTCCTGCTCGCAGTAATCTATGATGTCCTTGAAGGTGATTCCCGTCTCCTGCATCAGCGGCATGTTGATGGCCCAGTTGTGGTAGGCAGAGCCGAAGGCGACGCTGCCGTCCTCCACCTTCACCGGCCACTCCTTCCTGAATTCCTTCGGCGCCATCTTCTTGATGATCTTGTTGAACTCTGCGATGATGTTGATGAACCTCTGCTGCATCTCGTCGGGTTTCAGGCGCAGCTCGTTTATCAGCCGGTCCACCTTGTTGATGAAGAGGATGGGCTTGACCTTCTCCTTGAGTGCCTGCCGGAGCACGGTCTCGGTCTGGGGCATGGCCCCCTCCACGGCACACACCACGACAACCACACCGTCCACGGCCCGCATGGCCCTGGTCACGTCACCGCCGAAATCCACGTGTCCTGGCGTGTCTATCATGTTGATGAGGTAGTCCCTGCCCTTGTAATCATGGACCATGGAGACGTTGGCGGCATCGATGGTAATACCCCTGGCCTGCTCCTGCTCGTCGGAATCCAGGTACAGCTGCTGGCCCGCCAGTTCCGTCGAAATCATCCCGGCCCCTGCCAGGATGTTGTCAGAGAGGGTGGTCTTGCCGTGGTCGATGTGGGCCACGATGCCCATGTTCCTTATCTGGTCGGGCTTGTCCATGAGGGTCTGGACCCTCTTGGCCATCTGCTCGCGCCTTCCCATGACCTTCACCTCGCCGCCTTGGAGATGCGCTCAATCTCCTCCTTCTTGGAGATGGAATGGGCCTTGGTATCGTAGTTTGCGGCAAGAATCAGCTCCTCGGCCAGGGCCGAGGCCAGGCTCTTCTTCTTTTTGAAGGCGTTCCTCGCCGCCCCCACGGTGATGAGCTTCAGGGCGATATCCAGGCGCCGCTGGGGGGAGACGTCCACCGACTGGTGGTAGGCTATGCCCCCGTACTTCAGCCTGGTGGTCTCCTCCCTGGGGGAGGCGTTGGAGAGGGCGTCCACCAGGACCTGGATGGGGTTCTTCTTGGTCCTTTTGTGGATGATGGCGAAGGCCTCCTTCACCACCTTGTAGGTCAGGTGCTTCTTGCCGGTGTTGCGGCCGCTGGACCTCCTGTGCTTCTTGCCGTCGTGACCTGTCACCTGGAGGCGGTTGATGAGCCTCTCCACGATGGAGACCTCGGTCTTGCCGAAGGGCTTGTTGTGCCGCCCCGCGGAATGGGGCACGAAGACCGGCTTCAGGTTGATGTAGTCCTTAAGACCCGGGTCCTCCACCTTCACCTCTGTGGGGTCGTATAATCCGAATATCTTCATCTTCCTCACCTGATGGGCTTCTCCTTCCTTCCCCTGACCATCTCCTGGAGGGAGACGTTGTTGACCTTTGTGACCTTGAACCTGACCCCCGGGATATCGCCCATGGAGCCGCCCTTGCGCCCTCCGATGCCGTCTATCTCCACCTCGTCGTGCTCATCTATGAAATTGATGGCCCCGTCCCCGGGGGCGAAGGCGGTCACCTGCCGCCCGCTCTTTATCAGCTGTACCCGCACGCACTTCCTTATGGCGGAGTTGGGCTGTTTGGCCTCGATTCCCACCTTCTCCAGGACGATTCCCCGGGCCATGGGGGAGCCCTCCAGGGGATTGGACTTGAGCTTGAGTTTCAGCACGCGCCTCTTGTACTTGGGGTCGTTCCAGCGGAACTTCTGCCTCCTCTTCTTGAGCTTCCTGCCCGCAAATTCTCCTGTGGTTTTCTTTGCCATTCTAACTATCACCTCAAGCAATGACCACGTCTGCGATATCGTGGTGCCTGCCTGCCAGTTGCTTTATCATCTGTATGTTTCTGCCCCCCCGTCCGATGGCCCTTGCCCGGTCGCGGCCGTCCACGCTGACCACCGCCACCTGTCTTTCGGCCTTCTTCTGGAGGGAGACCTTTTTTATCCTCAGGGATGCGAGGATGTTCTTTATAAACTCCACGGGGTCTTCGGAGTATTCCACGACCTCCACCTTCTTGTCCAGGGCCTGCCTCACCCTCTGGATGTTGACGCCTTTTTTTCCGATGGCAAGGCCCATATCCCCCTTCTTGACCACGAAGACCACGTGGTCGGCATCGATGATGCAGTCCTTGACTCCTGCACCGGTCATGCTCTCGAAGAGGGTTATGTACCGGATCTCGTCGGCGGAGAGTCTCAATCCCATAAAGTTTATCTCCTACCTACCTCAAGAATATCTGAATCTCCGGCATCGACGATGCCCATCATGGAGACGATGAAGGGCTTGCCGCACACAGAGCCGAGTTCTATTCCGGAGCCGTCGAAATAGTATATGTCCACTCCAGAGACCTCGCTCAGTCTCTCCAGGGCCGCCCTCTTCTCTTCCGGGCAGTCGCCGGCCACGATGGCCAGTTTTATCTCGCCTGCGCCGGCGGCCCTCGTGGTCTCCCTCTCCCCGAAGAGGACCCTGCCGGTATCCACTGCGGACCTTATGGCTTTCTCGATATCCAACTTCAAGCCTCCTTCTTCTCTTCCAGTTCTCTCTTCATGGCAAGTTCCACCATCCCTGTTCCAAGTTTCACAGGCCGTCCCACGATGACGTTCTCCACGATGCCGTTGAGGTCCTCGAATTCGCCCCTGATGCCGGCCTTCAGGAGGTGGTCCACGGTGATTTCGAAGGCCGCCCTGGCCAGGACCGATGCCTTCTGGCCCGAAACACCGTGGCGCCCGATGGCCTTCACCGTGCCGTCCACCGTCATCATGTCTGCCAGGACCATCAGGTGCCGGGTATCCACCTTGAGGCCCTGCTCGTCCAGGGTATCCAGTATCTCGTTGATGATGGC